>JADFIX010000025.1 GCA_022566435.1 Planctomycetota bacterium | reverse complement strand
GGCGTCCGTAGGTTTCTCTCACCGGGCTGTTCAGGTCGAGGATCAGCTTGTCCAAAGCGCGGTGTTGGCGAACGCAGGGTGCCCCATCCTTTCCGAAGGAAAGGGTGGGGGACGGATGGGATCCCGGCGAGCGACCGGCGCCTTTGTCCGTCCCCCACCCTTCGCCGCGCGAAGGATGGGGCACCCCCCGACAGCTTTTTACATGCCTGCGAGTCACGAATCAGGCGTCTTCTCCAGTATACTCATGGCGGGGCGATGGTGTATCATCCGTTCTAGTACTTGAACGGCGGTCGATCGGCGTCCGCGATGTCCCAAACGTACCGACCTGTGATCGAAGGACCACGCATGCCACAAACCAGGCAGGAAGATACGCTCGACCGTGCCGGTCTGGATCGAGTTCAACGAAGCAAGTTGGGGCATGCGCTCGAAATCATTCTTCGGTCCAATGAGTTCTACAAACGTAAGATAGGCGGTCTCGGGTTCGACGCCGCCCGCGATCCGCTCCATTCTTTACCTCTGACGACCCGCGCCGAGATACAACAAGATCAGGCCGAATCACCGCCCTACGGATCACTTCTGACATACCCGATCGAAAAGTACAACCGCCTTCATCAGACGTCGGGAAGTGGCGGCGTTCCCATGCGCTGGCTGGACACCCCCGAATCGTGGAAGTGGTGGTGCTCGTGTTGGGACACGATCTATCAGGCGGCCGGTGTATCGAAAAGCGACCGGCTGTTCTTTCCGTTTTCGTTCGGACCGTTCATCGGCTTTTGGGGCGCGTATGACGCCGCTGTTGCACAGGGGCTCTTCGCGATACCTGCCGGGGGAATGACGACGTCCGCCCGGTTGCGATACTTATTGGACAACGGCGTGACCGTCGTCTTGTGTACGCCAACCTATGCCCTGCGATTGGCGGAAGTTGCGGCCTCCGAGGGAATCGACCTGGCCGGTTCGTCGGTTCGCGCGCTGATCGTCGCCGGAGAACCCGGCGGAAGCATAGCGGCCACCCGAGCCCGCATCGAAACCGCATGGGGCGCCCGGGTATTCGATCATCCGGGCCTGACGGAAGTCGGACCCTGGGGTTTCGAATGTGTAGAAACACCCGGTGCCGTCCATGTGCTCGAAACCGAGTTCATCGCCGAGGTGATCGATCCAAAAACCGAACAGCCCCTGCCTGATGGCGCCGCGGGGGAGCTTGTGCTGACCAACCTTGGCCGGATCGGTATGCCGCTCATTCGATATCGCACCGGCGACCGAGTTTGCCTGCGTCGCGAGCGGTGCGTGTGCGGTCGCTGGTTCGCCCGGGCGGAAGGCGGTGTGCTGGGCCGACTGGACGACATGCTGATTATTCGAGGAAACAACGTGTATCCTGCGGCCATCGAGGGTATCGTCCGTGAGGTGCCCGAGGTGGCGGAATTCCGGCTGGAGGTTGACGAGCGGGCGTCGATGGCAGACCTTTGTATCCAGGTGGAGCTCACGCCGGGCGCTGCGCACGAAGAAATCCGTGCGCGGATCGAGGCCGCCGTTCGTAGCAGGCTTCATTTTCGACCGCGGGTGATCGTCATGGATCCCGGTTCACTCCCGCGATTTGAGATGAAGGCGAAGCGGCTGGTGCGCCGCGGCGGTTCAGAGTCGTCCGGTTCGCACACTCCGACGTCAGCAAGCTGATCTGTCAGCGAATTCGTAGGACAAGGAATATGGGAATGACAACACGTTCGATCGTGACCGCACGACTGATCGCGATGTTCACCGTCGCGGCACCAGCAAGCTGGCATGCCAGCGCCAACGATTGGCCCTATTGGCGAGGCCCCGAGCAGACGGGCATGTCGCGCGAACCAAGCGTCGTGACCTCGTGGTCGCAAGACGCCACGAACCAGCTTTGGAAGGTGCCCATCGGCGGGCGGTCCACGCCGATCCTGATGGATGGGCGACTCTACATGATCGGCCCCACGGGCGAGGGCGAATGTCAGCGCGAGAGGGTCGTTTGCCTCGACGCCGATACCGGCGCCGTCATCTGGGAACACCGATTCAACGTTTTTCACACGGATATTGTCGCGGTGCGCCTCGGATGGACCGCGGTGGTCGGCGATCCGGAGACCGGCAATGTCTACGCCCACACCACGGGCGGCGAGATGGTCTGCTTCAATCGAGACGGAAAGATTCTTTGGAAGCATTCGCTCACGGAAGAGTTCGCTCGATCGAGTGGATACGGCGGGCGTTTGCACACCCCGATCATCGACGAGGACCGCGTGATCATCAGCATGATCTTCATCCTGACCGGCTGGGACACCGGAAAGAAAAAGGCCGGTCATCGTTATCTGGCGTTTGATAAACGCACAGGCGAGATGGTCTGGTGGTCGCAGCCGGGCGGCAAACCGCTGGACACGACCTACTCCGTTCCGGCGGTCGCGGTCATCGACGGGAAACGCATGCTCATCGCCGGCAACGCGGACGGCAGCGCATACGGCATGATGGCACGGACCGGAGAAAAAGTCTGGTCGTTCAAGTTGAGCAAGCGAGGGCTGAATACGTCTATCGTGGTGGACGGAAAGTACGCCTACCTCTCGCATAGTGAAGAAAATATCGAAGGAACGGAGATGGGTAGCGTGGTCTGCCTCGACGCTTCCAAGACCGG
This sequence comes from Planctomycetota bacterium, assembly GCA_022566435.1. GTDB lineage: Bacteria > Planctomycetota > Phycisphaerae > UBA1845 > UBA1845 > JADFIX01. Next base: position 10,109 of record JADFIX010000025.1, on the reverse strand, counting down.
CGACCTTGCCGAAACCGGCGTCGTCTGGCGCAGGGACGGCCTCGCGGTGGGTTACGCCTCGCCGGCGATTGCAAACGGCAGGCTATACGTTGCCACGAATTCCGCGAACCTCTTTTGCCTCGACGCCATGACGGGCGAGGAATACTGGGATTACAATCTCGGCACGGCCATGAAGGGTTCGCCCACGGTCACCGCCGACGGCGTCATTTACGTCGGCGACGTGCAAGGACGATTTCATATCCTCAAAGATGATGGCGATTCCTGCCGGTCGCTGGATGCCAAGCATCTCACGCGGGCGGACGGCGCGATCGTCGAACTGAACGGTTCGCCAATCGTCTCCAACGGTCGCGTCTATTTCATGACCGCGTACCACACGTACTGTCTCGGCGATCTCGGTAAGAAGGTGGGACCGGTGGCCATCCCACCCATGCCGCCGGAGACCAAGTCCCCCGAGGGAGGGATCGTGCCGGTATTTCGATTGGTCCCGGCGGAAGTCACGCTCGCGCCCGGTGAGTCCGTCAAGTTCGAGACGCGAATGTTCGACACGCTGGGACGGTTTCAAGCTGTAGTGGGAAGCGATAACGCCGAAACCAATGCGTTTGCGGTCAAGGGCCTCAACGGAACGGTCGCCAAGGACGGAACATTTACGGCGGGCTCGCAGAACGTCTTCTCATCCGGAACGGTCACGTTCAAACAAGCACAGAAACAGACCGCGGCCCGCATCCGCATCAGCCCAAAACTTCCGATCCACGAGACGTTTGACGGCATGAAGGCCGGCACTCGTCCGCCGGGTTGGGTCGGGCTTGATGCGAAGTCGGTGCTCGTCGAAAAGGATGGGTCGGTGATGCTGCAAAAGTTGGCGAAGAGCCCGTCGGCCAAGTACATGCGCATGCGATCCTTCAGCGGCCCGCCGCTTCCGGCGAACTACACCGTCGAGGCCGAGATCATGGGGCAAGCCAAGGTCGGGCGGCGACCGAGACTGCCCGACATGGGATTGATCAACTGCCGCTACAAACTGATTCTGTTGGGCGACAAGCAGCTCGTGCGACTCGTTTCCTATTCCCCAATTCCCCGGATTCAAAAGGACGTACCGTTTTCGTGGGGGCCGGACGTTTGGTTTCAAACCAAACTACGCGTTGAGATCAAGGACGGCAAAGGACTGATTCGCGGAAAGGTCTGGCCGAAGGATCAACCGGAGCCGGCGGCCTGGACGGTGGAAATGGTCGATCCTTGTCCGAACTTGGAAGGCAGCCCCGGTTTGTACGGGTATTCAGCGGGCACCTCGGCGAGCAAGCCCGGTGCATCTGTATTCTATGACAATTATCGAGTGTACCTCAATGATGAATAACATTAGGTTTTTGGGATTCGTTCTGGCCGGGCTCTTGTTGACCGCACCACAGGTCTCGGCCGAGCCCTTGTCGAAAGCCAAGAAGGGTGATTGGCCGATGTGGGGCGGGTCGACCGATCGAAACATGGTATCCGGCGAAACGGGCATCCCGTCGACCTGGGACATCAAGACGAAAAAGAATATCAAGTGGATCGCCCCGTTGGGTTCGCAAACCTACGGGAATCCCGTGATCGTCAATGGCAAGATATTCATCGGCACCAACAACAACGGAAACCTCCGCCCCGGCATCAAGGGGGACAAAGGCGTCATCGTGTGCCTGGATGAGAAAACCGGAAAGTTCTTGTGGCAGGCGACGCACGACAAACTTCCCACGGGGCGGGTCAACGACTGGCCGGAACAGGGCATCTGCTCGTCGCCGTGGGTGTCCGGGGATCGAATCTACTACGTCAGCAATCGCTGCGAACTCGTTTGTGCCGACGTCAACGGTTTCCTGGATGGCGAAAACGACGGCCCGTTCAAGGATGAGAAATACAAGGAGAAGCAGGACGCCGATATCATCTGGATCCTCGACATGTTCGAGGAGTTGGAGGCCTTTCCACATAACCTGGCCACCTGCTCGCCGGTCGGCGCCGGCGATGTGGTGTTCGTGGCCACCTCGAACGGCGTGGACGAGGGGCATCTCAACGTCCCCATGCCCGATGCCCCGGATTTCCTGGCGGTCGACAAGAACACGGGCAAAATCCTCTGGGAACGAAACGATGTCGGGGACAAGGTCCTTCACGGACAGTGGTCGTCGCCGGCCTACGCGGTCATTGACGGCACACCGCAGGTGATCTTCGGCGGCGGTGACGGCTGGTGTTATTCCTACGCGGCGAAAACCGGCGAGGTGCTTTGGAAGTTCGACCTGAACCCCAAGGATTCGAAGTGGATACTCGGCGGCCGCGGTACGAGAAACGCGATCATCGCCACACCGGTGATCTACGACAACAAAGTCTTTCTCTCCGTCGGACAGGACCCGGAGCACGGCGAAGGGGTCGGGCATCTTTATGCCATCGATGCGACACAGCGCGGCGACATCACGACCGCCGGACGCGTCTGGCACGTCGGCGGCGACGACTTCCACCGGACGATGTCTTCGGTGGCCATCGCCGACGGACTGCTGTACGCCTCGGATCTGAGCGGGTATCTCTACTGCCTCGACCTCAAGACGGGGAAACGCCATTGGCGATACGACACTTTCTCGGCCATATGGGGCTCGCCGTTTGTCGTAGACGGCAAGGTCCTCCTGGGTGACGAGGACGGCGACGTCGTGGTGTTGGAACACGGAAAGAAGATGAAAGAAATCACGACGATCAACATGGACAACGCGGTGTACACGACGCCCGTCGCGTCGAACGGCGTTCTTTACATAACGAACCGACGGGCACTCTTTGCCATTCAGGGAACGAAGTAGGCGAAAGAGCAATCTCAGCGCCGGGCAATGCCCACCCTACGAGTCCAGGGAGGGTGGCATGGGCAAACTCGTTTGCCCGTGTCTTGTCCGAGGACGCACGGGCAAGCTAACGCTTGCCCATGCCACCCGCTGGTCGGCATTCCCGAGCCGCAAGCTTCAGCTTGCGCGGTGCTGCGACTGTCCGCGTGGCTGTCGATTCCGGGAAGGCGCGCGGGCTAAAGCCCACGGCTCAGGTAGTCGTGGAAATTGTGAGATCGGATAAGAGCCGTTCGACGGCACGGGAGTTTCGGTTTTGACATCCGCACCTACGAAATCTTCAACGTTGAGTCAGCGCGTCGTTGACGCGAAAGAGCGGCTGGACGCCCACACGCGAGAAATCGTCGCGTGGCACTTCGATCCCAAAACCGGATGTCCCTTTTGGCTCGACTACGCCAAGACGCTCGGCTGGGATCCACGTGATAAGATCCATGGCTACGACGACCTCGACTTATTCCCGCCCTTTGAAGACGAATGGCTACGCGGCGGACCGGTCCGGCGGTGGATTCCCAAAGCCTACGATGGTCGTCCGGTCTACACGTTCGAAACCGGCGGCAGCACGGGCGTACCCAAAAGCCGTATCAACATCGAAGACTTCCGCATCGATTACGAATTATTCAGCGAGACCCTCTCCGACGACGCGTTTCCCAAGGGCGCCGATTGGCTCATGCTCGGACCGAGCGGCCCGCGGCGACTGAGACTCGCCGTCGAGCATCTGTGCCAGCATCGTGGCGGTATCTGCTTCACCGTCGACATGGACCCGCGATGGGTGGTCAAGCTCGTCAAGAGCGGCCGTATGAACCTGATGCACGAATACAAGAACCACGTGATCGACCAAGGTCTCACGCTGCTCAAGGCCCACGACAACATTCAATGCCTTTTCACCACGCCCAAGCTGCTGGAGTCTCTTTGCGAAAAGGTGTCGATTAGGCGGCAGGGCATCAAGGGCGTCTTCTGCGGCGGTACGCAGCTCACGGCGCAGTTCCATCGGTTTGCCAAGGAAGAATTGCTCGAAGGGGCGGTGGATTTCGTGCCCACCTACGGCAATACGCTAATGGGCCTGGCCTGCCACAAACCGTTCGACCCCGCGGACAATTACAGCGTGATCTACTACCCGCCGAACCCGCGAGCGTCGACCGAAGTGGTCGACCCTGAAGACTCGAAACGCGTGGTGGAGTATGGCGAAGTCGGGCGGGCGCGGCTGACGACGCTGACCAAGGAATTCTTCATGCCGCGCTTCCTGGAGCGCGACGAGGGCGTTCGTCATCCGCCGTGCGAAGCGTATCCCTGGGACGGAATCGGCGACGTCCGCCCCTTCTCCGGTTTCGCCACGCCGATCGTGGAAGGGGTGTATTGATGGTGCACATTCCCATCCTACGCGCGGGCAAGCCCTACGAAAGCATCGAGAAAGTCGAAATCGTCCACCACGCGACGGGGGATCCGGTGGCCGCGGTCAGCCAGGCCAACAGCGGCATGCTCTCCCGCGACATCGGTCGCATGGACGACACCGTGCTCGAACGCTTCACCGTGGGCGAGTTGATCGAAGTGTGCAAGAAGGCGGCGATCCTCTTTACTGCCGCCACGCTACCGGTCGGCGACGAATCGCAATCCTTCGATGATTATATCACGCAACTTTCAGCGACGACGGGCATGCCCATCACCTATTGCCGCCACAATGCCTCCAAAATCCAGCGGGCGATGGGCGAAGTCGATATCATACTCCGCGGGCTGACGCGTGGGTTCGATCTCTCGATTCTCGATGTCGGTCACGGATCGCACGCCGGCGGACACCTGAGCTTCTCCCGCGTGGGTAGAATCTTCGGCGCGGTCCTGCCCAGCAATTCGCCCGGCGTTCATTCGCTATGGATACCGACCGTCGCGCTCAAGACACCGATCGTACTCAAGCCGGGCCGCGAGGAACCCTGGTCGCCCCTTCGCATCATTGAATCCCTCTGTGCCGCCGGAATGCCGCGCGAGGCGTTCGGTTTCTATCCGACCGACCACGCCGGTGCCGCCGAGCTGCTGCGTTGCGTGGATCGCGCCATGCTGTTCGGTGGCGGAGCGACCACCCGCCCGTGGCAAGACGACCCCCACGTGGAAATCCACGGGCCCGGCTATAGCAAGGTTCTGCTGGGAGACGACTGTGCGGACAACTGGGAGCAACACGTCGATATGATGGTCGCTTCCATCTCCGCCAACGGCGGACGCTCCTGCATCAATGCGTCGGCCATCTGGACGCCGCGGCATGGCCGGAAAATCGCCGAAGCGATCGCGCAACAAATGGCCAAGGTCACCGCCCTACCGGCGGACGATCCCGACGCGGCCCTGGCGGCGTTCGCCAACCCGGCGGTCGCGGAATCGATCTCCGCCTCGATCGACCACGGCCTGCGAAGCGAAGGCGCGGTCGACTTGACGCAAAAGCTGCGTGGCTCGCCGCGTACGGCGACCATCGGTCGATGCTCGTATCTGCTTCCGACGCTCATTCATTGCGCGGATCGCGACCACGTGCTGGCGAATCGCGAATTTCTGTTCCCCTACGCGTCGGTTGTCGAATGCGACTGCGCGACCATGCCGGCGGCGATCGGTTCTTCGCTTGTCGTATCGGCCATCACCAACGACCAAGCCTTTATCGACGCGTTGATGACATCGCCTCACGTCGACCGCTTGAACATCGGCGCGATCCCGACTTTCCGAATCAGTTGGGATCAACCGCACGAGGGAAACCTGTTCGAGCATCTCTATCGTCAACGCGCTTTCCAAATCGAGCCGGCCGCATGATGGGCAACAACGGTCAGCTTCCGGAGATTCTGACGCGGTCTCCCGTTCGAACGGTGTACGGCGCGGGCCGGTTGACCGATCTGGGAAAATTGGCGCATGCCGAAGGCGCGCGCCGGGTGCTTCTGGTCACCGATCCGGGCCTCGAAGCCGCGGGGCATCCTCTGAAAGCACAGGAATCACTTGAGGCAGCGGGAGTCGGCGTCCACGTCTTCGACGGCGTCGAAGAGAATCCCACGACCGCACATGTCCGTGCGGGTGTCGAATATGCCGGAAAAGTGAACCCCGATTGGATCGTCGCCGTCGGAGGTGGTAGTGCGATGGACTGCGCCAAAGGGATCAATCTCGTTTTGACCAACGGCGGAAAAATCGCCGACTATTGGGGTATCGACAAGCCGACCGAGCCGATGCTGCCGTTCATTGCCGTACCGACGACCGCCGGTACCGGCAGCGAAGCGCAGTCCTTCGCTCTCATCACCGACGAACATACGCATCAGAAAATGGCATGTGGTGACAGACGCTTGCCACAAGACGGCGGACTTCGACCGCACCTCGCCATCCTGGACCCCAAGTTGACCAGGACGCAGCCGCCCATGCGTGCGCCAATCCGCTAACGGCCAAGTTCGGCATCGTTCACGGGGTGGCCGTGGGCCTCATGCTGCCTCATGTGGTCCGATATAACGCCTCGCCTGAGTACAATCCTTACGCCGATATTGAGGCCGATGCGGATCGTCTGGCCGCGCGAATCGAGGCTTTTCTCGGCGCGGGCGGGCATCCGCGATCGCTGGCCGCGGTCCATGTCCCTGCGGAATCGCTGCCAGCGCTGGCCGAATCGGCCGCCAAGCAATGGACAGCGTCGTTCAACCCGGTTCCAGTCGGTGCGGCCGAACTGCTCGACATCTATCGCCACGCCCTAGAGTAGGGCTCGAAAAAGCGCGTTAATCACCGCTGGCACAACATTTTACATTGCCCTGCGGTCATGACCGTTGTATACTAATGACTGGACTTGGTCTTTTTCGTCTCATACGACTATTCCAAGTTGTGGGTAATTGCGGCTTCGGTAGCGATCGCAGGGCGTGTCACGCCACCGCTCGGTCGGAATGGTCGTACGGAGAATGTGTTGTTGAATCTCGATGTAATTGATGACAAAACGGACGTCGGCAGCTACTTCATCGCCACCTACCCGCCGTTCTCGGTCTGGTCGGCTGCGCACGTGCCGGCGGCCTTACGAACGATCGGCACGTCGCCCACCGATTCCAACGCACCGCTCGGGTTGTACCTTCACATCCCCTTTTGTCGCAAGCGTTGCAAGTTCTGTTATTTCAGAATCTTCACGGGCAAGAACTCGGATGAAGTCGAGACTTACCTCACCGCACTCTCGCAAGAAGTCGAGCTTTACGCCGACTCGGCGATGGCCGCAGGCAGACCTTTGAATTTCGTCTACTTCGGCGGCGGCACGCCGTCGTTTTTGAGCAGCGACCAGCTCCAACGGCTGATGGATCGCGTCGGGGACAAGTGGCGGCGCACCGACGATTGCGAAGGCTCCTTCGAGTGCGAACCGGGCACGCTGCGCAAAGGAAAACTCGAAACGATCAAGGCCATCGGGACAACACGCCTTAGCCTGGGTATCGAACACTTTGATGACGAGGTGCTCCTCGAGAACGGACGGGCCCATAACTCGGGTGACATCAATCAGTCATTCGAATGGGCGCGCGAGGTCGGTTTCGATCAGATCAACGTCGATCTGATCGCGGGCATGGTCGGCGACACGGAATCCAAGTGGAAGCGAACGGTCGAGGAAACGCTGAAGCTCGATCCCGACAGCGTCACGATCTATCAGATGGAACTTCCCCCCAATAGTACATACGCGCGGGAGGCCAGGGAATCAGGTGATGCACCCCCCGTCGCCGACTGGCCGACCAAACGGGCCTGGGTCGACTACGCCTTCGGTCAGTTCGAGTCCGCGGGCTATGTCATCACCAGCGCCTACACCGTCGTGAAGCCGGAGGGTGACGGTCGATTTGTCTATCGGGACGCCGTCTGGCGCGGTCTGGACATGATCGGTACCGGGGTCGCCTCGTTTTCACATTTCGACGGGCTGCACGTGCAGAATTTCGACAAATGGGACGCGTACATCGATCCGCTTTCGCGCGGCGATTGGCCGATCGCGCGGGCGTATCCGACGAACAAGGTGGAACGCTTGATCCGCGAATTCGTGTTGCAGCTCAAGTTCGGCCGTCTCGAAGCGGCCCCCTTTCGCGAGCAGTTCGGCGTGGAGGTCACCGAACAATTCGCAGACCAGTTGAAAATGCTGACCGACCGACAGATGCTGATCGTGGAAAAAGACGGCGTCACGTTGACGCGTGAAGGCTTGCTTCGCGCCGATTCGCTACTTCCGAGTTTCTTTGAACCCAAATTTCGCAACGTTCCTTATTCCTGATGTCAGCACACCCCAAGATCGATTCCTTCCGAAGTGACCTCGTTTCCATCTGCGACGGATGGCTGTCGCCCGAGACGTGCACTCAATGTTGCCGCCGCATCGACGCCGCCGCCCTGCCGCCGACGTTTCGCGCGTTGCTGGATCACCGCGAGCACATGACCACCACGCTGGAGACTTTTTTCGGTGAACCGGTCAAACTTCGCGTCTTGCAATGCCGCCGGAACGAAAATGATTATCACAGGCAGATCCTCTTGACGCTTCGTGATTCGGGAACCATCGTGGAATTCGGAATCGCGCGGCTCGACTTCGCCTACATTCCGACCGCTGCGCGCGATGAAATTCTCGCACAAGAGGCGCCGCTGGGTGACATCCTCATCCGACACGAGGTTTTGCGAGACATAGAACCCAAGTGGTTCTTCCAGGTTGCCGGCGAATGTCCGTGGCGGCGGCACTTCGACGATCGCGCCGACAGACCGGTCTACGGAAGACTGGGCGTCATCTGCTGCAACGGTGGGCCGGCCATCGAAATGTTGGAAGTTGTGTCGCCGAGCCGGGAATAAAAGCCAATACTCGCCGCCTTACTGAATCTCACGTAAGATCGTCCACGATGGACACGGAGAATTCATACGATTGCATCGTGCTGGGGGGAGGTCCTGCGGGATCGACGACGGCCACGTTGCTCGCCGACCACGAACACCACACCCTGCTTCTCGAGCGATCGCGGTTTCCCCGTCATCACATCGGCGAGTCACTCATGCCGCAAACGTACGAAATTTTCGCGCGGCTGGGCGTGCTCGACAAACTCAAAGCCTCCGACTGCCCGCGGAAGGAGAGTGTGCAGTTCGTCTCGGCGAGCGGCAAGGAGTCGCATCCGTTCTACTTCACCGAACGAGATCCGCACGAACGATCCAAGACCTGGCAGGTCCGCCGCGACGAGTTTGATCAGATGATGCTGGACAACGCACGGACTCACGGTGTCGAGGTGCGCGAAGGCGTGCGCGTGAAGTCCGTCCGATTCGACGGCACCCGAGCGGTAGGCGTCGCGGCGTCGACAGACGGTGCGGACGTGGAGATTGCCGCCAAGGTTGTCATCGACGCGACCGGACAGTCATCGATTATCGCCAAGCAGCTCGATCTTTGGCGTCCGGACCCGGACTTGCGGAACGGCTCGATTTACGCCTATTTTCAGGGCGCCAGGCGCGGGCAAGGGCGCGATGCCGGCGCCACGGTCATCGTCCATACGCCGGATCGGAAAGGCTGGTTTTGGTTCATTCCGCTGCGGGATGGCCTGAACAGTATCGGGCTCGTCGCCCCACCGACGTACTTGTTTGCCGGTCGCGGCGACGATCCGCTGGCAACGCTCATGGAAGAGATCGGCAATTGTCCCTGGATGGCGTCTCGCCTCGAAGGGGCTAAGCAAGTCGATCGGGTATACGTCACCCGTGACTTTTCCTACCGCGCCCGCCGCATTGCCGGCGACGGATGGGTGCTCGTCGGAGACGCCTTTTGTTTCCTCGATCCGATTTATTCCTCCGGCGTGATGTTGGCGTTGAAGAGTGGCGAAATGGCGGCAGACGCGATTCATGACGCCCTCTTGTCCAACGACGTGTCGAAAGAGCGGCTCGGAAGTTTCGCACCGGATTTGATGGCAGGCCTGCAGTCCATTCGGCAACTGATCTACGCGTTCTACGAACCAAGATTCAGCTTTGGGGCGTTCCTTCGAGCCCATCCGAAATACCAAGACCACATCGTCCGCATCTTGATCGGCGATGTGTTCAATCATAGCGTTGGTGAGGTTTTCGAGGTCATGCGCGACTGGGTGAAACTCCCCGCGCCCATCGAACTGGAAGGGAGCGTGTCCGCCACATGAAAGTCTTGATCTTCGGGTCGATCGTACTTCTCGCCATCTTGCACCAGGATTTTTGGTGGTGGGACGATTCCACGACATTGGTCTTCGGTTTCATCCCCGTCGGCCTCGCGTACCACGCGGGGATCGTCAGGAGGAACCCGATGCCGATCGGGACGCCGCCGATGGCAAAGACCCACCATGTTCGCAT
>JADFIX010000848.1 GCA_022566435.1 Planctomycetota bacterium | reverse complement strand
TCAAAAGCCGGTTTGATCGGTTTTTCGAAGGCTGTTGCCAAGGAACTCGCAAAACGCAAGATTACGTGCAATGTAGTGGCGCCCGGTTTTATCGAGACGGAAATGACCGCCGCGCTGCCGGATAAGCTGAAGTCTTCCGCCAAAGACTTTATTCCTCTGGGTCGCTTCGGCCAGGTGGAGGAGGTCGCAGAAATTGTGGCCTTCTTGGCAAGCGACGCAGCTTCCTATATCACCGGGCAGGTTGTCGTTGTGGACGGCGGCATGCACATGTAAACTCTGGAATCTAGTGGAACGGTAGTCCGATCTTGAAGTAGATACCATCGTCGCGCACCGCTGAGCCGGCCCAGTAATCGCCGAAACGGGCGGATACGACGACCGTGGGTTGCACGGTTTCAAATTGGCCATTAGTATGCCGAAGGCATCGTAGCCTAGAGCTGGTACTGTACGAGGTCGCATCGGGAGGACGTAAAGGTGGCGACTGTTGCTGAAATCGAAGAAAAAGTTATCCAGATTGTTTGTGAACAACTCAGCGTTGACAAGGGTGAATTGTCCCGCGAAACGTCGTTTGTGAACGACTTGAACGCAGATTCGCTGGACACGGTCGAACTCGTCATGGAGTTGGAGGACGAGTTTGACATTACCATTCCCGACGAGGAGGCTGAGAAGCTTAAAACCGTCGGGGAGGCCATCGACTACATTCAGAAAAATCTGAACGAGAAATCGTAACCACACGCCTCGGAAGATCCATGTCATATCGTCGCGTGGTTATTACCGGAATGGGTGCCGTTACGCCGTTCGGCGTGACGGTGGATGCGTATTGGGATGCGTTGGTGGAGGGGCGTAGCGGTATCAGACCCGTTTCACTCTTCGATACCTCGCAATATCCCGTCCGCATAGGCGGCGAGTGCGCGGGTTTTAACGCCGCAGATCACATCGACCGAAAGACCATCAAACGGCTAGACAGGTTCACGCAGCTCGCGCTGGTATCGGCGGACGAAGCGATCCGTGACGCTGGGTTGGATCTTTCCGAGGAAAATCGGCGACGAATTGCCGTGGTCCACGGCGCCGGAATCGGCGGACTCTCTACCCTCGAAGAACAGCATGGTCGCCTTCAAACCAAGGGTCCGAGCAAGGTTTCGGCGTTTACGATTCCTCGATTGATGCTCAACGCAGCCGCCGGCAACATCTCGATCGCCCATGGCTTGCAGGGTCCGAGTATCGCGGTTTCAAGTGCTTGTGCCTCCGCCACCAATGCCATGGGTGAGGCGCTATCCTATATTCGCACGAATGTGGCGGATGTCGTGGTGACAGGAGGTTCCGAAGCGGCGCTGACCCCTCTCGCCCTGGCCGCATTCGCATCGATGAAAGCACTTAGCACCCGCAATGACGACCCCACGCACGCATGCCGCCCGTTCGACCGAAATCGTGACGGCTTCCTGCTAGGGGAAGGTGCGGGCACACTGATCTTCGAAGAGCTGGAACACGCCAAGCAGCGCAAAGCATCAATCCTGGGCGAGGTGATCGGTTTCGCCTCCACCTCGGATGCGGACCACATTACCCAGCCGATGGAAAACGGGGCAGGGGCCGCCATGGCCATGAAGCTTGCACTGGAAGATGCCGCACTTGCGCCGACGGAAGTGGACTACATCAACGCCCATGGTACAAGCACACCGATCGGCGACCTCGCGGAAACGAGGGCCATCAAACAAGTCTTCGGCGACCATGCCAACAAGTTGATCATCAGCAGTACGAAGAGTTGTGCGGGGCATTCCTTGGGCGCGAGCGGTGGCATGGAGCTGATCGCCACGGTTCGGGCCATTGCGAACTCGGTGGTGCCGCCGACGATGAATCTCGACGATCCGGACGACGGCTGCGATTTGGATTACTGTCCGAACGTCGCCCAAGACCGAAGCATACGGGTCGCGTTGAGCAACTCCTTCGGCTTCGGCGGGCACAATGCCTGCATCCTGGTTCGTCGGTTCGAATAGCGATCGGACACACTGTTTCGCGAATGACCCCGCCCAATCGACGCTCGACCCGCCCAGTTAATCCCACAGAGACAAACCGTCGATATCAGTCCTGTAGACGCGTGGAAGGTCTGCGCGGCCAGAAAATCAACGACAGGGGCTCGGCAAAGCATGGGGCAAATCGTAGGCGATTTCGTTGCCGTGAATCGACCTTCGGCAGTTTCGGCAGAGAGGGTACGTGCGCTCACTGAGCAAGAAAAACTGCGGAGCCTGCTCTCGTTAGAAGTACCGGTGTCGGTGATTCTCGCCGAACGTGATTTCGATGTCGAGCGGATCCTGAAGACGAGAATCGGTACCATTATCGAGTTTGACGTATCCTTCGACTCAGACCTTACGCTCCTCGTGGCGGACGAAGAAGTGGGCTGGGGCCAAGCGGTCAAGATTGGCGAGAACTTCGGAATTCGCATCACATCCATCAAGTCAGTGGAAGAACGCGTCCAGGCGCTTGGGAGCGGCTAGAGCACTTCCCGTTTCTGTGTTCCGAGCCGCAGGCTTCAGCCTGCGCGGTTTCTCGCCGCTCGATGGGCTGCGCATGGTACTTGACCCGGTATACGAAAACGGGAACTGCTCTAGAGCAT
>JADFIX010000847.1 GCA_022566435.1 Planctomycetota bacterium | reverse complement strand
AAATCGATACTCCCTCCAGTCCTTCCCGTTCGCGCTGCCTTCGATCATGATTTCGGGGCGAGTTTCAGTCATTCTTCGAAACAGCCCGTAGCTGTTCACCAAATGAAACTGGGCAATGTTCCAGCGAGACTCAAGGGAGGGCTGCGGCGGCTGTGGCGCAACGGACTCTCTGAGCTGTAAGGCGCCGAGCAGCAGCGTCAACCCGACGAACGGCATAAGTAGAAAGCTTCTCCAGCGCGTGTGTGAGGCCAGCACGGGTGCATCCGCTCCGGAAATCCGCCTCCGTAGAAATCGTGGCCAGATCCTGTCATCGAGTAGTGTCAGCGCAAACAGAACCGTAAGTAGATTGAAGAAGGTGTAATTGCCGGTACCGGCGATGAGCAGCATCAGCAGCATGAAACCACTGAAGGCGATGTATCGAAGCAGGCGTGGTCCAAATATGAGGAAGGGCAACACCAGTTCGATAATCAACACGCCGACGACTGACAGCCTTTGAATCCAGGGCGGAAGTTTCGCGGCGTACCAGCTTATCCACGTCGGCAGCGGCTGTGTCCAATAGTGGTAATCCATCGCCGTCAGCAACTCCCAGGTGTTGGCCACGGGCGCTCCGTCCGGTCCCAATTGCGAGTCGTTCCAAGTCAATTTCACCGCGCCCGACTCGAACATCAGTCGGAACAGGAGCCACCAGACGAGCCAGATCGCCAGTCGAGGTGGGTGCCGATCGACACCGAGCCGGGAGCGGAACGCGAACGGCGCCAGGAAGATCGCGAGGAAGCCAGTTTCCAACAGCAGGATGTCCCACTGAAAACTCAAAAACGCTTGCCCCACGTGAAACAGGGACAAATAACACAGCCAGAGAAGAATCAGGGCCGGCATCGGAAGCACGCCCAGAATCAACAAGAGAGAGAGCAACGTGCCTGCCCCACAAAGCAAGTGAAGGAATCCGTCATGGGGACTGATCCACGCCAGTGTGGGAACACGCCATTCTGGCGATGCTGGCGGACGTTGTTCGGAGAAATGCCGTTCTACAGCGCTCAGATAATTCTGTGCCGGTAGGATTCCATTGTCGCCGATGAGCCCGTCGATCTGCGTCCACAGGGAAACAAAGGCGATCAGGTAAACGATGCCCAGAAAACGCAAAAAGAGTGCACTGGAGATGTGATAGGTCGGTGGCTTCAGCTCCTTTCCGTACCAGATCCGATGGACGATCGTGATCGGCGTGCGGCTTACCGCTACCAGACGGTAGAACATCTCCGCGGCAAGGGCGAACGGCGGCAACCGTTTGTACAGCCAGAGAAGCCATCGTTTCCGCCCGCAATGCGCTGTGGCTCGAAAGAGTGCCTCCGCACCGCGGGACACCGCCCCTTCGGTGTCAATAAAGTGAACGGCACGTTGAAAATCTTTCTCGTCGACCTCCGGAAATTGCGCTCCCACCTCCTGATACGGCGCGTAATCGATCTGTTGGCCGCTCGCCTCGCGCCATCGGTTGATCGAGGCGCAACAAAACTGACAGTCCCCGTCGTAGACCATTAGCGGGCGATCGGATGGCGGCGTGTCGATCCGGGTGGGCATCTTTCTTTATCCTCCTCCGTGAGCAGCCCAACACTTCAGCCACATACTTGATGCCACCGTGCCCAAGCCGATGGGCTTCGGGTGCGACAACGCAAGCAACGATTCGACAAAACGAATGCGATTGCGACGCTGATCTTACGGTATCGAATGTCGAATGCACGAGAGGAGTTGTTGCCATGCATGTGAGAATTGGAACTTTCAACCTCAATAACCTGTTTCTCGCTTAAATCTCCAATCCACCCGGGCCCGAGTTTCCGCGCTATGAGCTACTCGATCAAATCTGATTGAGCCCAACTCTAGCAGACAATCTCGAGGGCGCAACGATTGACCGGCGCACGAAACACGGCGGAGACGGATGCGACCATGCCCCGGTCTGGATCGATTTAGACGTCTGACGCGGGTCAGCACGACGAGGGGGGTTCTGCCCTGCCCACTGACCGTATTTTCGTATAGACTAGGAATTCGCCCCTGAACTACTTTTAGGAGAATTAATGGTCCGTATACTCGTTCGCGAACGCGAATCGATTCAAGAAGCCGTCCGCCGCTTCCGGAAGGTGGTTGAACGAAGTGGCTTAAAGAGGGAAATGAGGCGTCGGCAGTACTACGAAAAGCCAAGCGAGATCAAACGTCGTGCTCGCCTACGAGCCGAACGCCGTGCCCTAAACGCCCGCCGTCTTCTTAACGGCGGTCGGTAACACCACCTCCCCGCCACACGCGTGGCATTCGCAAGGGTTCATGTGGTTGTCTGAAAACGGGCTGCGCGCCATCAACGCACAACCAAGCCTGAGATGGGCGACCAACGTCACTAGAATCGATAGAATTCTCTAGGGACGACTTCTACCCTAGTGCATCATCCAGTCTAAGAATGGGGTAGAAATGTGAGCGGCAGGCGCTAGCCGCCGGTGACTGAGGGTTGCGTTTTTCCGGAAAAAACCCGCGGCTAGCGCCTCGCGGCTCACACAATGCGGGCACCAAGTTAGGTACGATTGGGCGATCGCTCAAACCCCAAGATTAAGACTTGAAGACGCACTAG
>JADFIX010000846.1 GCA_022566435.1 Planctomycetota bacterium | reverse complement strand
CAATCACGCTCATTCGTACGCCATTCGTGCTACCGATTAGGGCGCACGAATCGGTCGCCCTCAGTCTTCGCACTCGCTATCCGCTCCCGCTCAGTCCTCAGCCTTCAGTGGTAACAAGAAGCCGGTCGCTTACGCTTGCGGTACTGGACGAATGGGCCGGTCGCTCACGCTCCCGGTACTGATTGATACACCGAGGACCATCGATCGCATAACAATGCGCGAACTACCGTGGAAATGCCTCGACCACACCGCCGTCGATGGGTAGCGTGGCACCGGTCGTCGGCGTCGCGTTGCAGGCGAAAAAAACGACGGCGTTGCCGATGTGTCGGCCGTGGATCCTCGTCTTGAGTAGGTTCCGCCGGCGATAGTAGTCAGGCAGGTCTTCCGGTTTGAGGTTTCGACTCTTCGCCCGTGATGGACCGATCGTGGCCCACAAACCGGATGGCGTATCGGGATCGCCGAACACCGCGTCGGCGTTGATCATGTTGACCCGAATGTTTTTGGGTGCCAACTCGATGGCGGCGACCTTTCCGAGTTGGTGGCCGGCCGCCTTCGACGCGCTGTAGGCGCCGAAGTCCTTGCCCGGCCCGAAGACGTTCTTGCTTGCGTTGATGATGATGTTCCCACCGAGCCCTTGAGATTCGAGCAGGCGAATGCCCTCGCGCATGAAGAGAAAGTAGCCCACGGCGTTGACGTTCATCACCCGGCGGAAATCCTCGAGCGCTAACGACTCGATCGGACTGACATGGGCGATCCCGGCGTTGGGAACCACGACGTCCACGCCGCCGTAATGAACAGCCACGCGTTCGTAGCCGTCGTGTACGCTCTTTTCGTCCGTGACATCCATCGGCAAGCCGATCGCCCGGCCGGCACCGTGCTCTTTATCGATGCGTGACACGATTTCCGCCAAGTGTGTTTCATTGACGTCGGTCAGCGCCACATGGGCGCCTGCGGCAATGCAACAGTCGGCCACCGCCGCGCCGATGGGGCCCGCACCGCCACTGACGATGACCACCTGACCGGCGAGCGGCCCATCGGATTCATCGTTCAGCTTTCGCCGCTGAATCTCACGAGTCTCCATATCGCAGAGGTGGTCCGCCGAAAGACCCTGATACGACCCGGTAAAATGGGCGGCCGTCTTGATGTCGATGGTATGTTCCGTGATGTCGGCCGCGATGCAGGCGGCGGTCTTGGTCGGGCCCCAGCAAAACGCCCCGGCGCCGGGCAGTAGAACGACGCGCGGAGCGTTTTCCACTGCCGATTCGGTCAGGTGGTCTTCACGAAAACGCGCCACGGCCTGTTCGAGCTGGGTACGAAGTTCGGCCACGTCGTTCCAAGCCGGCTGCTCGACAAACATGGGTTTGATTTTGGTGCGAATCATATGGTCCGCGGTCACCGCGACCGTCGGCGCCAGGGTCCGCGCCTCGGCACTGTTGACGAACGCCATGATTTCGTCAGTCGCCCGCCACTCGAGAATGGGTCGAAGATACGGCCGGTCTTCGTTGCCGGTCTTGGTTGCCAGCAATCCACGGAGGATCGGCGCAGCACGGGTCGCCAGGACCGCCGGTGTCTCCTCGGTGCGAAACGAAACGGTCAGTGTGCGGTCTCTCTGCTTTTGACAAAGGAATTCTTCACAGGCCGATACTAGATTGATGTGTCGCTCGTAACTCGTGCGGGCGTCCTCCGCGAAGGTGACCAATCCGTGTTGCATGAGGACCAGGCCTTCGACTTGCGGAGATTGATCCACGGCGTCGGCCGCGGCCTTGGCGAGTTCGAAGCCGGGTCGCACATACGGTAGTACGGCGACTCGGTCTCCCAGCACATCGCGCATCAGTGACTCGCCGTCTGGCTGATTGGTCAACGCCAGGATCGCATCGGCGTGAGAGTGGTCTACGAATCGATGCGGCAAGAAGGCGTGAAGCAGCGTCTCGATGGACGGCGTCGCCGCATTCGCGTCGAATAGGTGCGTGCGGAACGCATTCACCATCTCCTCGTCGGTCAGCCGGTCGAGTTTTCGCAGTCGCCGCAGGTAGGGCAGATCCAGGGCGGGCAACTCCGACGGGGTCAGATGCGACATGTCGGCGCCGGACGTTTTTACGCGAACCGCCTCCAGGTCCTCGGACAGCAACGTGCGAACTTTGCACTTAACCGAAACATTGCCGCCGCCGTGCAAGACCAGGTCGGGCTCGCAGCCGATAAGCTTCGCCGTGTAAAGGCACAGGGCCACCGCTTCGCCGAGGGCATCGCCCCAGCGGTCGATCGCGGCTTTCGCTTCTTTGTCTTTCCAACGATTCTGCATACCGTAGACATCCGTCTATCGTACCCGGTGTACGCCAAGTCCGCCGACGCCCCAGGGTGGGCGTACACATAGCGTGGTTCATTGTACTCAAGAAGTATAGCCGGTGACAGCAAAGGAACACTAATCCGAACGGGGCGGGTGCATCCCCAAGCGGGAGGCGAATCTGCGGACGCCGGTATGCGGGTCTTGTGATGCAGCCGCGGAGCGGCGAGTGAATCTATGGAATCTCGCCATCCGTGGGCGGCGCTTCGCTCTGCCCACGGCTACTCTCTGTCAGCCCTTCAGGCTGAATGGCAGACAAGCCCGTCA
>JADFIX010000845.1 GCA_022566435.1 Planctomycetota bacterium | reverse complement strand
GGATGGCTGTCATCGTTCATAGACCGAATCGCCTGGATGGCTCGTTTTTGTTTACCCGGCGTTCAAAAAACGCACGGAAAAGTGCGAAACTCGAAGTTAGGTGCTATAAACCGTTGTGTTGGCGTGGGGTAGGGAAAGCCGCGCAGAAGGACGCCTGCTGACTCTTAATCAGCGGGTCGGGGGTTCGAATCCCTCCAGGCCCATTCGCATAGACCCCTGCAAGAACAGGCTGCAATCTCAACCAGTAGCCGAACGGTGTGAGAACTCAAAGACTTATTTCGACAAATCAACCTGATCGCCATGCGAATGGGGCTGATTCGCTCGTCGGCACATACTTGTGTCCAGCCCAAACAAGCCGCAATCATATCAGGAAATCGTCTTCAGTGTTCATGGTTTTGGCCCGAGGTGACAATCAACGTTAAATCCGGGTCGTTTTGCGCTGAATCCGGCAAGCAAACCGGCAAGACGCCTTCGGTTGGATTGCGTAAAAGGTTGTAATGCAACGGGTTACGAGAATCAGTCCGCCGGCTCATGGCGCATGATCGCTCGGTCGGGGGGGCGAATCCCTCCGGCTCATGGTCGACCTGTTCCGGCCACTGGTGTCAGTGGGGCGTCATTCTTGTTGGAAGTGAACGTCTGCATGACCAATCGAAGCGATAACGCCGCAGACCGGTCCCCACCGCGGCCACGGCCAACAGCAGAAGTGACGACGGGTCCGGCACGACCGTGATCCGGTCGACACCGACGTCGGCGGCAATGATATCGGGGAACATGTCAAGGGGCGAAAGGTCATGACGGAAAAGCAATCGATCGGATTGACCTAACGCATCCTTGAAGGACCCAAACCCGATGATTTGAACCCAATCGGAAGGATCGGAAAGATCGACTGAAAACTCCGCCCACTGATTCTCCGGCGGACGGAAGCCCTCGACGCTCAACCAGAAATTGCTGAAGGCGGTACCCACGCCGACGTGTACTTCCAGGTCGTCATCGGCGCCGACGTCGTTGAGCCAAAACGAAAACCCGGTCACGCCATCCTGAAGAAGATCGCCGGTGAGCTCAGGGGCAAGTGTTCGCGTACCGAGCCTTGTGGCGGTCGTGTTGGCAAACCGCAGGAACCCATCGTTCCCTCCGCCGACACCGCCGGTGGCAATTCGGATGTACGATTGGGAGCCCCCGCCGAACCCGCCCAGGTCGTTATTGAATTCCTCGGTGAACCCGACTGTGGCAGCGCGTGCCCCGCCCACGCCAAGCCACAGGAGAACGGCCCCGCATACCACCCGTCGACAAAATCGTCTCATCTCGCCCTCCTCCGGCAAAGATAGAAATCGAAGCACGCGCGGCCCCGAATCGCAAACGGAGTATACCGCATTTCAGCGCAAGATTCATCTCGCACGCTGATCCGTCCGATAAACGTCCCGGGGAACGTATTTCGCATTTTCGACGGGAAAGATACGATGATCCCACGGCAGGCTCACCGCCCACACGGAGGGTCAACCGGTGCTCTTTCCGCCTTTCTGAATGGACGTGAAAACAGGTCTGAGAAGCGTTGGCCGTAGATCGCCTGCCGGACGTCGGCAGTTAATAGTGCCATATTGGTGGCATACAATGTCAAACCGAATATTCTCAGTGTGACACACGCCATCGCGGCACCCGAAGCAATTCCCTGGTGTCTCGGCGGCAGGATCACGGCATCGTGTGGAGTGCCATGGCCAAGCGAAGCGCCGCCATGTCGCGGCGGCATCAGCATGCCGGACCGGCTTTCTCTCGATGTAGATCGAGATCGACCGCCTCTGGCGGACCTGAAATTCCCGCTTGGGTCAAGTCCGCGCGTGCAGTAGGATGGCGATCAGAAGTTCGCCAAGTGGCGAATCCCGACGGATGGGGCAGAGTGGTTTTCGAGGGCGTGGCGTGCGGGGGAACTTGCTCGGAGAAGTGCATTGTCGATTCGATCGGTCTGGTGGCGGGGCATATTCGCGGCACTCACCGTTGGGTTGTGCCTGGCGGGCGCTGTCCTTTACCGGCAAAACGAACGGGCCGAGCCCTCCGGCGCACCGCCGCCCAACGTACTGCTGATCTCGATCGACACCCTTCGCCCGGACCATCTGGGATGCTATGGCTATCATCGCGATACCAGCCCCCGTATCGACCGACTGGCCGCCGAGAGTGTGCTGTTTGAAAACCACATTAGTAGTACGTCCTGGACCCTTCCGGCCCACGCCGCCCTGTTTACCTCCCTGCCCGACTCGGTGCATGGCTGCACGGATACGGATAAGACGCTTCCCCGTAAGCTGATCACCCTGGCGGAGCGATTCGCCGCGGCCGACTACCAGACCGCGGGATTCTTTTCCGGCCCCTATCTCCACCCGGCTTTCGGACTCGATCAGGGGTTCGACCACTATGAAAACTGCACGTCCTACGCCAAGGCGCTCGACGCGCAACCCGTTGACCAGTGGTCTATGGACCACCAGATCATGCGTGCCTCTCACCGGGACATGACCAACCCGACGGTTTACGGTGCAGTGAAAAAGTGGCTGGACGAGCGCGAGCCGGGCAAGTTTTTCATGTTCGTGCATATGTGGGACGCCCACTTCGATTTCATACCTCCGC
>JADFIX010000844.1 GCA_022566435.1 Planctomycetota bacterium | reverse complement strand
TGGCAGAAAATCGTAACGCCCGCCATGGCGCCATCGATGTTCCCGTGGATATCGACCCAGCGCGGGCGTGTGTGATTGCCGTCTTTGCGAGTTTTCCCTTCGCTGGTGAGAAAATCGCCCTGCCCAGGCGTCAGCCAGTTGCGGTGTCCACGAATCGCGAACCCGCCGTAATGGTATTTTTCAATTTGTAACGGGTTACCCACGCATTCTTGTTTGGACTTCAGATCGAACAGAAAGTAATCGGCCAAATTGTAAACGCGCATCTGCCAAATTTCTGACAAAACGGGTTTCGGCTTATCTGGATTCGTCGTGTCAAAGTGATTCAGACGGACGATGAACTCGCCGAAAACGGATCCGCCGCCGCTCGCTTTGATCGAACCGTGCGCGATTTTCCCTTTGCCCTTTTGCTGATCCCAGAAATTGACGGCTCGACCTTCAAACGAGGTGTTCGTCCAGGGGAACATCATTCCGTGCTGATGCGGGTGATCGGGAGCAAAGTCGTCGGTCACGATCTGGCCGCGCGGGTTGTAAAGCGGATGGATGTAGCCGCTGCGATCGTAGTAGGCCTCCTTGCGATTCGGTGAACGTACGACGGCCGTGTTGTAAACCAGCACGGGCTTTCCTGCGACTGAGATTCGCAAACTCTTTCCGTCATCTTTTACCTCAACACCGTGCGAAGGCTTCGCCGGTTTTTCCGCCGGAGAAAGACGATATCGACGCGACTGGCCGGCGGAAAGTGTTTCACCGATCAACCAAGTAATCTGTGGCGTCTTGCCCGATGTGACCTGCACAGGGACGTTCTTGTCGTTGTCAATTCGCGTGAGAGCAAAATGGCGATACTGAGCTAACGATCTACTCAACTTGACCGACACAGGCGTACCAGTGCGATCATGTTTTCCCGCGAAGACTTGGATGTCAACATCGGCCCGCGCAAACTGAGCGGTTGCGACAAGAACAAACAAGACTGCGAGATTCACGAGTAGTCTGGGCATGGTACCGCTCAAATTGTAGGCCGGTCTCTCCGAGACCGGCAGCGAGTCTCGGAGAGACTCGCCTACGCTGTGGCACTGCTCCATGAGTGGGCACGACGGATCATGTGGCCATAGATTCTATCATGAGTTTCAGCTGGGGTACGCAAAGAGATCACTCTTGGACGAAATGCTCTGATACAATTGGTGGCTTGTGGACCGTTCTCGGCTCGGCGGGAGCCTCGCCCTCCCGAAGTTCTCGGCTCGGCGGGAGCCTCGCCCTCCCGAAGATACAGAACTTGCTTTTGAGTGATTCCAAAGACTGTAGGGAGTTACGATGACACAGAAATCCTTCAGCGCCGCCGCTCTCTTCGTGGTATTTGTCATTGATTGCTGGTGCGCCGTTGCCTTCGCTGCCGAACAGAACACGAGCGTGCGCATGCGAGATGGCGTGAAGATCAAGACATACGTCAAGACACCCTCAGGAAAGGGTTCTTGGCCAGCGGTGCTGAAAAAAGGGTATGGAATCACAACCGGCGGTGCAGATACGTTCATCAAAGCCGGGTACGTCTATGTCTCTCAGGGCGTTCGTGCCGGCGCGGATCCGCATGGCATATCCGGCAACGCCCGGTTCTTCGCCGACGACGTGGATGGATACGACACCATCGAATGGATTGCCGAGCAGTCGTGGTGCGATGGCAATGTCGCGATGTTCGGCCCGTCGTACTGGGGCGCGACGCAATGGCTCGCCGCGGCTTGCGGAGATCCGGGGCCGCCACCGCACTTGAAAGCGATCATTCCCAGTGTCATCAATCCCGATTTCTGGTCGCGTGCCTACCGGGCGCAGGGAGCTATGAACTTGTCGATGACGGCGATCAGCCGCGCTTTCAGCACCAGCCAAGCGACGTACGACAACTATATGTACTTGCCGCTGATCGACATGGACAAGGCGGTCAGCGGCCGAGAGAACACACTCTGGAACGAATATGTTTCGCACGGGACATATGACAAGTATTGGGCCCACATTGGCATGCGCGACAAGTACAAGCGGATCAAGATTCCCGTATACATTTACGCCGGCTGGTGGGACTATTACTCGGGCGCCTCGCTGGAGTATTACAACCGCCTGCGAGACTTGGGTCACACTTCGGAGATCCGCGTCTGGATCAGCAACGGCGGACATTCGCAAATGTCGCTGTCCGAATCGATACGTTGGTTGGACTGGGTCATCAAGGACAAAGATAACGCCATCAAGAAGCAGCCGGCGGTCCGCGTTTACGTGCAAGGGATAAACAAGGACCGCTATTACGACCAGTGGCCACCGGCTGGCATGCAGCCCGCGAAGTACTACTTGCACAGCCCGGACGGTGCTCGAAAAGGTACCCTTGATAACAAGCCGCCCGGCAATGAGTCGCCGACGCGATACGCATACGACCCGCGCAATCCCGTCCCGAGTATCGGTGGTAATGCCAATCATCGAGGTATCACGAAGACGCTCCGTTCCGGCGCAGTGCTCAGAGAAGGATCATTCGACCAGCGTGCAGTCGAGGACCGCAAGGACGTGTTGGTGTTCACGACCCCGACACTGCAGGCGGACGTGGAAGTCATCGGTCCGGTGTCGATGAAGTTGTACGCGGCCACCG
>JADFIX010000843.1 GCA_022566435.1 Planctomycetota bacterium | reverse complement strand
ACCTGGGCATCCAGAATCTCATCAGTTGGGCCGGAGATGTCTGGGCTGGTTTTGGCATTCTCCTTTTGCTGGCGTTTCCCATTATCATGCTCCTGGCCACAGGGGGTGTCATTGGAATTCTCTGGCTGGTTAAAAAATACGCCCTCTACCGCGAGGAAAAATCGAAGATTGAATGCGCCGGCTGTGGCCAACCCGTTTACCGCCGCGCCGTGGCCTGCCCCAACTGTTCAGAAAAACTGGAAAAACCGGCCAAAGTAGGTCTCTTCGGCCAATCAAAAAAACAACAGCAGCACGAATATCTCTATTGGGAATTCTACGAACGCGGTTCGGCCCAAGCAATTCGAACCGGAAAATGGAAAGGCGTCCGCAAGCCCATGCTCACCGGCGACCTGGAACTGTACGACCTAGACCGCGACATCGGCGAAACCAACAACATCGCCAAACAAAACCCCGAAGTCGTCGCCCGAATCCTAAAGCAAATGCAACAAGCCCACGTCCCTTCGCCCGACTGGAAAATCCCAAGCAAGAAACGCCCCAAACCCGGCAAATCGTAGTCGCCGTCGAAAAGGGATCGGGCGGAGTGAAGTCGGCGCTGTTGTCCAGCCGATTCCCGTCCCTCTACTCACACTCTCAGCCCTCGACTCTTCTTCTTTTTCGACGTTTCACCCGACAGTGCGAGCGCCACTGGACTGCTACGCCACATCATGCCGGAATTAGAACAGCGGTTTGAACTGCCGGCTGAGCGGACGATCGTGCGGGCCAATCTCTGGTTGATCAGGTCCGAGCCCAATTCGTCAAACTCAAAACAGAATAAAACAGACTTGACTTACATCACTATGGCCTTATACTTGGTCATACAACACATCGGTTTTACAACGGAATTGACATGAAAGACACTAACGCACCCGATTTCTACACAGGATCCCCCGTTGATGCCGATGATCTCAGGTTTCGTGAGGCGTTCCTTGACGAGCTCTGGGAGACACTTGCTACCAAGCATGCGCTCCTCACGGCGCCGCGGCGGACAGGCAAGACCAGCGTCATGGATCACCTGAAACACTGCCCCAGGAACGGCTTTTCTGTCGTTTCCTTGAACGTTCAGGATCTATCGCACCCTGCGGATTTCTTTCAAACGATATTCGACACGTTCCTGGATCACCACCCCAACTACTTTCGGGACAGAATTGCCGCAGGATGGGGGCTCGTCACAGGGGCTCTCGGGAAAATCGCCGAAGTGGGCGCTGGCGGATTCAAGATCGCGCTGCGTGAAAGTGATCCCAATTGGCGCGACAACTGGCGGCAACATGGCACGCAATTCTTGCAACAAATACGTGGCCATGATCAGAGGGTGCTGCTGGTGATCGACGAATTGCCCGACATGCTCCTGAATTTGCGGCGAGAGGAAGAGGGTGAAAAGCTGCTGCGAGAGTTTCTCGCCTGGTGGCGAAGTCAGCGGCAGGAACCTCATCCAAAAAACGACGTCGTGCGTTGGCTGATTGGCGGTTCGGTGAATCTGGCCGGAACGCTCGATTCGCTGGGCATGGTCGATCACATCAACGACCTGGAAGATGTCGCGCTGCCTCCTTTGACCGAAGCACACGTCATCGAATTTGTGCACGAAATGCTGATTGCTCGCGACGTCAAATTCGATGGTTCGCTACCTACACGAATGTTGGAGCGTCTGGGGCGACCGATCCCGCTCTTCATGCAGATGGCGACTCAAGAACTTTACCGCCGGTGGAAGCGGCGGCCCGACGGAGGCGATACGGTGAATCCACCGCTTACTGCCGAAGACGTTGACCTGGTCTTCGACGATCTCGTCAAGAGCAGCGCGGCTCAGGACAAACTACAACACTACTATTCGCGCATCGCCCGCTACTACACCGAACCGCGTCTGTCCGCGGCGTACGAATTGCTGAACAAGATCAGTTTGACGCCCGATGGCCTTTCACGGGACGTTCTTTTTCAGGAGTTCGATCGGGTGATCCAACAGGCAGGTCTGAAACTGCCGGATCATCAGAGAAAGCGAGAGTTCAACGGAATGCTGCGCGATCTTGAAAACGACTTTTATGTCGCGGAGATCGCGGAGAATCAGTATGACTTCGCCAGCGGCGTGCTGAAATCATGGTGGAAGAAGTACTATGCCTGATGCCATATCGCATCTGGGCCTCTACCGTGCGGGGCTCACCAGCCCTCAGCACCGGCGCCATATTACGGTCGCGCGGTCGGCGATCGTCCAGGACACGTTGGAAATCCTGCGGAGCAATGCATCGCGACGATCGAAACATCATTTTCTCTTCATCGGCCCGCGAGGCATCGGCAAGACGCACCTGCTTTCACTGATCGAGGACGAGATTGTCAACGACAGCAAGCTCGCCGCTCAGTATGTCGTGGCGCGTTTTCCCGAAGAGTCGCATCGATGTATTTACGCAATGCCTCGTTCGAAAGGCTATTCTCGACAAGCTTTCTCCACTGTACGTCAAGTAGTGGATCTTTCAGCCCCGGCATGGAGCTATTACCGACCACCTCCTCCTTGTAAGGATCAGGAGGAACAATAAGTGGCTGAGTGCAGCTATACACACCCTTAGAATCGAGACTGTAGCCCATGTCT
>JADFIX010000842.1 GCA_022566435.1 Planctomycetota bacterium | reverse complement strand
TTGCAGACATATAGAAACGGTAACTGAGCAGCTTAAGGAGCGACTTGGATGAGCGAAACGGGGGATTTGGAGAAAGTGACGCGTCGAATTGCGTTCTGCTCGTTTAAAGGAGGTGCTGGGCGCACAGTTGCCTTGGCCAATGTCGCGGCTCGGCTGGCGAATCAGGGGCACAGGATCGGGTGCATTGATCTCGACATAGAATCCTCCGGACTAAACGAAGTCGTCGGCGATCTATTCCTCCGTGAGTCGCCAAATGCTCGATCACCGACGGCGAATTGCCGATTGTCAGCCGGCATCGAGACTGCGTCCAGCGATCGACAGTGAGATGCCACCTTTGGTCGACCTCAACGGTTTGAATCTCGCAGAGCACTCGTGAGTCTGAGATATCGGCGCGGGGAGCGGCAAACCGGGCGGCAAGGTTCGCGTGAAACAGTATCGCGTGGACGACGTCAGGGCGTTCGGTTCCCATCAGCCGCGCCAGTCGCGGGATCACGCGAAGGTCCCAGCCACAGCAAGCTTGGCAGCTATCGACCGGGATTCCGTCGTCCTGAAGCATCTTGGTGACTGGACCCGGCGGCGCGAGCGAGACCACGGACGGGCGGTAGCCGCGCTCACGTAAGGCCAGCGTCAGACGATGCAGATGGAGCGGAACGCCACCGACCTCTAAGTCGGTAATGACAATCATGATGGTCGGTGCCACCTCGGTCATTGCGCCACGAGGCGGCGGGGCGCCTCCCGAGGCTCGTTGAACGGTCGTCGGAAATCACCGAGATGACGCATCTTCGAGGCGGTAAGTGCCCGCGAAATGGCACCTTCGATACAGGCCACGTTTGCAACCTCGTGCCAAACGGGTTTGCGAACGACCCGTATGCGACCCAATTCCAATACCAGCCAGCCCCACCTGCGGGGGATTTCACGAACGCGAATCAAACCCGGTGGGGTAAGCAGGTAGTGTAGGTTGGCGAATGGTCGAATCAGACAAGTGTCGAACTTGCCGAGCGCGGGGCTGGCGTGACGTGGCTTTCGCCGGCGGCGGTGACCGATTGTGTCCCGCCGCTCCGAGAGGGCAAAAGCGAACTGTTGCTGCCGCCCTTGATCGCGAATGAAGTCGGCCCTCATCGCCTTGCACTCGACGAAGACGACGTGAAACCGATCGACCGTCGGTTCTCGAGTAAAGACGGATCGTCGAGGATTTTTCCGCCTCCCCTTGCCGGCCGCGGTGACATCCACGATTCCGACCGCAGGTACCTTGACTTCTTCTGCGATCGCGGCGTAGCCACCGTCCCAAAGCCAGCGACAGGCAGCAGCCTTTAGTTGGAGATGAAGTTCGCTTTCCGCCATGGTGGGAACGACCTCTGTTTTTGTTTCAACGAGGCTGGATTGTACCACGGCGGCGGCGCGAAGTCACAGGGTGCAGTTCACATGGGGCGGCCTTGGGTGCATCCCCAAACGGGTGGCAAATCTTCGGACGGCGGGGAGGATGCCCGCCACCAAGTGAAGCCCTTGCCGCGCCCGACAGGGGCGGCACTTGATTCTTGATCCTCGATAGGCGCAAGACAGTAAGGTATCGCCCCTGCCGGGGCTACGGACGTAAACCACGCATTCTGACCCATGGCTGGCCGCCATGGGCTACAAACCGTTCGCCCCTGACGGGGCTGGGAGCGCATTCCTCAATGCCTTGGACAGGCCGCCAAAGCCCTGGCTAATAGTCCGAGCGGGAGAATTTCCACATGGCCAGCAAGACAACCAGGGCCTCGAACAGCAGCGACGAGCCGATGGTATGAACGGGATTGACGTTCATACGGTCTCGTTCGATAGCGGTAGCTCGCTCAATGGTCTCGGTGTCGGTTTCATCGGGATCGGGGTCCGGAAGCACCTCGCCGGACGGGCTTGCGCCGCACCAATTGGCTGCAAGATAGGTAATATCTTGCGTTTTCGGAATCATCCAACGGGCTGCGCGAAAGGCAGTGTGTACGGTTTGGTTCCTTTGCCAAGCAGGGTACATATCGAACAGATCGGCCGTCGTTTGCACGCCAAAGAACATCATCCAAGCGCCAAGTGAAATCACGATGGCGGCGACGGTACTGCGGAAGTGGACGGCGACCCAGACCGATACGCAGTAAATGTAACTGAACAGCAGCACGACGAGGGGAATCGTCCACAGGTAGCCGGGCAGCCACGCCCCCCAACGGAGCCCGAGAACGACAAACGTCAGCGTCACGAAGATCAGCGCCTGGACCAGCACGAAGACCATACTGCCGAAGTATTTGCCCAAGAAGATGCACCAGCGGGCCATCGGTTTCGAAAGAACCAGGTCGATCGAGCCGTGCTCGATGAAGCCCGGAAAGAAGCCGGCCGTGGCGATAATCGCCAGGATGATGCCCGGCCAGCCAAGTGTGAGTTCCATAATCCAGGACACCGCGAGGGTGGCAATGCGATCCGGGCGAATAGAGCCGCCGATGGTGAACGTGTCCGACGCAAATTCCCACGTGCCGAAGAGGACGACGATTTTTCCAGGCTCGAAACTGATGCAGAACATGGCGGCGGCGATCAATACGGAAATCGTCGCCATGACCCAGAAGATCTTTCGATCCAACGACTCGCGAAAGCTGTC
>JADFIX010000841.1 GCA_022566435.1 Planctomycetota bacterium | reverse complement strand
CAGGGTCCACGACTCCTCGCTTCCGACCAAGAGCCGCCGCAGCACGGCGGCAAGATCCGATTCGGTCGCCGGCGGACACGCTCCTTCGGCAACGACGCCCTTCCACGAAAGGAAAAACGAATCGCGGTCCAGTGGCGCGATCTCCCAATCGAGCTTCTGGTTTTCGAACCACAGTTGAGCCATCGGATCCTCGTCCGTTGAACCACTCGTGTGCCTCGCCCCCGACGTAGAATGGGACACCCGCCATGTGACGTGGATCGAAGGGGATCAGCGGGTCGGGGTGGATCGCTCCACATAGTAACAGGTCGTTCGCACGTACCGCTGCCAAAACAACACAAGAAATCGTTCGAACGTCAGGGTGAGGTTGTTCACCGTTTTTTCGATCAGTGAACGTTCTCTCCACAACCAACTGCGCCGGCAGCGGCCCAAGGAGGCCGCCAGCACCCCTATACTCTGACGTGATGCACAGAACGCGTGCGGCAGATCCAGCGCGGGAGAGTTGCTCCTGCTTCTTTTTCGCGGCGGCCCTGATCTTCTGTGTGATCGGTCGATAAGAACCGCCGTTATCGGGCCACTCCGACTTCAGATCAACGGAGTTGCTGTCCAGAGCTGTCACCTCCACCACGAACTCTCCGTACTTCGACGCGCAGCGAAAATCGGGTCCGCCGTCTGACAGTGATTCCATGGGCTCCACGTGCCCCACCATCGCCTGCATTAGCGAAAATACAACCGCTTCCGCTCTGGCGCTTGCTGGACTATCGGCAAATCGGTCCTCGAACATGCGGCCGTGCTCCGGATACTTGCCTTTTAGAAAGTCACTGTAGCTGCCGACGACGTCGTCTATATCGGTGTAATTGGCCATTGCGAATCCTCGTAAGAATGAGTGTCCGCAATTCTAGCCAATCACTTCGTGCGCGGCAACCCCCACCTTGCCTCTCCCATCTACCGCCGCCTTCCCCACGTCCCCGCCCTCTTCATTTGAAACGACGCCGCCAGCCAAGCATATGTAAACGCCATCGAGAAGTGGTTTTCCCCCGTTCGAATGTAGCGGTACTTTTTGATCCCCGTATCCTCGTCCTCGTCGAGGACCTTCGCATCCGCAGCCATGTGTTTCGCAAACTCCTCGACGATCGGCAGACGGCGCGGCAGGACGACAATCTGTTCACGCACAGCGGTACGAGACGCATCGAGTGCTTCGGTGCGGTTGATAGTGACGGTCATGGCATCACGATTCCAATTGGCAGATCCTCGCTGGTGTTCGTTGAAGAAATTCATGTAGACGCGTCCCGAATGCCGACTGGCGAACTCACGTGTTGCGTGCGTCTCGGGTAAACCGTCGATCACACACCTCTCGACGTTGAACCTGTCGATGATTACGTCGAGGTCCGAGAAGTCGTGACACACCTCAAGGTGAATCAGATGTCGGTTGTCCGGTACCCCCGTTCCGTCGTCTCGTAGCACCACGACATGAAGCTGTCGACCCGTGTCCACCCCCATCGTGCACCGGCCTCCCGTTGACGCCCCCGACATCGTCGCATCCCCGCAAAGAGAAAGAACGGACATGATGTCCAGGCGACGATCCAGGTCCGCCCAGGGAATACCAATCTTGAGGTTGTAGAAACGATCCGGGAAGCGCGTCGTTCGATACTCGTCAAGAATCTCACCGGGATCGACCTTTGACGAGAACAACTGGGAGATACGGTAACCGTGAATCGAGCGATCGGGGAAGTCCGCCACCCACTCGCCTGCTGCGAGATCGAGTTCAGCCGAACACTTAGGACACGCTTGGTAGAACGACCCGTCGGTCCGTGGCTGAATAATCCGGACCTCTTTGCCGAGTTTTCGGGGAAACTCCTTATCGAGCGCCGTCCAGCGACCGCACTTCGAACACTTGATGGTCCAATGCCGCTGATCAGATTTTTGATACTCCTCATCGATCCCGTAGTCGGGTAACGACGGATTCGAAAGCTCGATCGTGCGTCGATAGTCCGAATGGGCGAGGCGCTCCTTTGCCATCGCCTTGGCCGCCGGCGGCGTCTCATCCAACTCGTCGAATACGATCACATCGGCCGGCACCGACTTCAACGATACGGTCGATTGCATGCCCCTTAGGTAAAGGTGCGCTTGTCCAATGCGCTTGAGGCTCGCCGTGTCGGTGGATGCCATCATCCGCGACAGAAACGGATTGTCGGCAAGGAGCGGGGCGACGCGCGACTTCGAGAATTCGATAACGTCGGTTCGTGTCGGGAAGAAGTAGATGACATTGAGCCCAGTGAGACACGCGTGAAGACTTCTGAGGATCGCCCACGTGGTCCCACCGATCTGCGCAGCTTTGCTCAGTACTACGTGCGACGAGGTGTCATCATAGATCGCGCGCAAATACTCGTGCCCTTCGAAGCAAAACGGTCGGCCCTCCAGGCGAATGCGATGCAGCGCCCACTCCGCTAGCGGGTCACTGAGGGCTCTCGTCGCCGGCGTCGCCAACTCCTGTACCCTCTTGCGAAGGTAAGCTCCGGATGATAGCTTGGCGGATGCGCTCGCGCGTTTCCTCGTCATGGATGTTCTCCTTAGTGACATCGATGAACACGTCGATCAATCGTCGGATCTCGGCATGTGACTGAGCA
>JADFIX010000840.1 GCA_022566435.1 Planctomycetota bacterium | reverse complement strand
TCCTCCGCTACCCGGGCGAAGTGTCGGAGGGCGTCTGCATCCCCCGCTTTGGCCCTGGCGGCAACGGAGGCGGCATCCTCTCCGGCCAGCCTGGCAAGGGCGGTCCCAGACCCCAGGTCTTCGACCGTTTCGCTTGAGGACCGATCTATGATCGTGTGTCCAATCTCTGCCAGAGACAACTCCCCATGAAGGAGCCGGCCGCCGAGTATTACCCCCGCGCCGACCCCGGTGCTGGCGGTCTGTCGCGGTGCGGGGAGTGCCTTTCATGGATACGTTGTTGACAAGCGGTACGGAATAAACGGGATGCACAACTTGTCCCTAATGAAAACTCCATCCGTTCTCCCTCGATTGATATCACCTCCGGAAAGCGTATCCTATCGTCAGTACTTGTCATTCCGTAAGTCGTTCTTGAAGACGAGTACCGAATGAGCGGAAGTCTCCACCGAAAGGTAACAACTCGAACGGTCGTGAATGCTAATGGCAAGAAAGCTCGGAGCGTACAGGATGAACGGTGACAACGCGTGAAACGAGTGCCGTTCAAATCGCCCCTCACACCGCTTTACCCCAAAGACGTTCTCACTGCCTACAGCGAGTTGGGAATCGAAGACTCGTTTCTCTACCCTGAAGAGGAGGCCTGCATCGCTAAGGCAGCGCCGAAGCGACGCCGTGAGTTTGCGACAGGGCGCTTTCTTGCCCGCGCCGCACTCGCCGAAGCCGGGATCGCTCCCGCCCCGTTGGTCCCAGGACCTGACCGAGCGCCCATTTGGCCTACTGGCATCGTCGGGAGCATTTCACACACCGATGATTGCTGCGGCGCGGCTGTGGCGGCTCGCGGAAAGATTATGGGCATCGGCTTGGACATTGAATCCGCCGAGCCACTGGACGAACGGCTTTGGTGCTTGCTAATCACAGACCCGGAGAGGTCGTGGCTGCAAAAACGCAACCCCACCGAGCGCAGTCACTTAGCGAAGCTGATCTTCTCCGCCAAAGAATGCCTCTTCAAGTGCCAGTTTCCGATTGTCCGAAGGTGGCTTGAATTCACGGATGTCGCAATCAACCTCCATCTTGAATCAGGAGTTTTCACGGTTAACATCCACCCCAGTGTGGAGCGTGTTGAACCCGATTGCGAGGGACTGACCGGACGGTTTTTGTTCGCCGATTCGAAGATCTTTACAGGTATGGTCTGGCCTGCCGAAGACGCCGATGGAGCTTGATGGATCACGGGCCGGTCGCTTTTCCGGAACGCTCTCAACTCAGAATCTATTTCGGTAAAACAGCGTTCTTCGCCCAAAAACGCAGTTCGGCATTCGCGAAACCTGATAAGCAGAAACCCAGTATTAAACTCGCTTCATGGTACGATGATCGCATCCTGAATCGCGTCGGCCGCAGCGCGCGACCCGATTTGGTGTCATTATTCCGCCCAGCCTGCACCAGGCCATACAGGGGTTGGAGGTCTTCGCGACGATCTTCGTGAGCTGGACATTCCGCGGTGGCTCTTGCCGGCTCCTGATTGGTGTGCCTTGAATTGCCGTTAGGACGCCTTCATTACCGTTGCCGATCATTTCTTCTTGTTTTGGGGGGCACTGGCCCACGCATTTGGATCGTGTAGAATAGTCCACTCGAAAAGCCCTGTCCTTCCCAGAAACTCCATCCGGACGGATTCTTGGCGAACCGAGTCGTTGACCAGCATGAATCTGAACGATGAGCGAGCAAATTCAACTATGATATCGGGCGCCGGTTGACCGGATCGCGCCAGAATCAGGGAACCAGCGTAGACGCGTTGTGTCGCTCAAGAAAACACAGCAAGGCATGAACCGAGTTACGCCGCTCGGCGATAGCGATGATGCAGTCCGCCGACTCTTGGCATCGAGATCACGTCTCCTTGCTCACGCGGTTCGATCTTTCGAGGCGTCGGTGAATTTCGATCGAGGGAAAGATGTGTACGATCCTCGTGATAATAGGCGAGGTATGAGCGGAGGCTCCGCTTCAGATGCCGTTCGTTGAGCACGATGACGTGCCGAAGGCACTCGCGTTTGATGGAACCGATTATCCGCTCCGCGTAGGGATTCTGCCACGGAGATCGCGGCGAGCAGACAACTTCTTCGATGCCCATGTTCGCGACTCGTTGTTGGAAGAACTGACCGTAGATTCCGTCGCGATCACGAATCAGAAACCGCGGTGCTTCCTGATCTGGAAAGGCCTCGACGACTTGCTGTGCGGTCCATTCGGCCGTCGGATGCGCCGTCACATTGAAGTGCGCGACATGTCGGCGATCGTGGCGCAGAATGATGAACGTGAATAGGATGCGAAACGTCGCTGTTGGCATCGTGAAGAAATCAACACCAACGATATCAGCCAAGTGATTATCAAGAAACGTCCGCCAAGTTTGCGACGGCGGCTTTCGATGCCGAATCATGTACTTGTCAACGGTCGTCTCGGAAACGTCGTACCCGAGCAATTGTAATTCTGAGTAGATCCGCGGCGCTCCCCATGACGGATTCTCGCGACACATGCGCCGAATCAGATTGCGAATCTCGGCTTCAACCTTCGGACGCCCCACCGTTTTTTCCCGCGACTTCCAACGCCAATACAACTTGAATCCCTGCTGGTGCCAGCGGACGACCGTGT
>JADFIX010000839.1 GCA_022566435.1 Planctomycetota bacterium | reverse complement strand
TTTTCGGTCCTCACTGGTGGCGGCATCTCGCCATCACCCGGGTCGGTGACGCTGACGTTTCAAATCAGCGATACGCATCCGCTGGTCACCCTAGTGTCCATGCTTGCACCTAGCCCGGATTGGTTCGTCGGTGTCTCGGGGCTTGACCTTCGCGATGGCAATGACAACTGGCGAAGCACTGTCGTTGTCGATCTAGACCCTTACGACGCGGGAACTGACAGCGGTACGACGTTTACGTCAGCAAATGCCGATACGCAGCAGCCGGATCCGATCACCAACATCGGCAACAGCTTTCCCTTCACCGGCACGCCGCCGGTCGGGACGTTCACCTTTCAATTGCTCACGCCACCGGCGATTCCCGCAACAAGTTTCGGCGGGCTTGTGCTTATGGTCGCATTGATGACCGCGGTCGGCATATTCATTATGCCAAAGCAGGCTTAGTATCACGTCGTGACGGCATGGCTGCCGGGGTCCTCTCGAGATGGACCTGGCGAGCCCGCGCTACGAGGACGACCCCACGCTCGCCCTGAGGCAGATGTCCTTCATGGCCGGCGACGATGAAGGTTTTGATCCGGAGGCCGCGCAGAAGCGCGTCGTCGAACAGCGGTGGCGCGCCCATGAAGTGCTGATGCGCCGTTCGGGTTGGCTGCGGCGGATCATGCTGCGCCGCATCCATCTCATCATAGAACTGTTTGCCGGAACCCGCGACACGCCCAAGTACCAAAACCGTTTGTTTCACCAGGCGGTCCGCAAACGGGCCCTGATCGAGGGCCGACGCTTGGTCGGCGAGGGCCGTCTCGATTCACCCGAGGACATCTTCGATTTGACGTTCCGCGACCCTACGAAGGCGGCTAAGGATACGTCGTTGGACCTGCGTGAGATTCGTGAGCAGCGGACACGTTTCCTCAAGGTCCTCAAGGCACAGGTCAAGCATTTCCCAGGCGTGATCGACTTTCGGGGCCGGATCCTTCGCCCACCTCCTCGTAAGGAGCAACGCGGCGAGTTGCGCGGGATAGGATTGTCGCCCGGCGTAGCGATAGGGCCGGTCAAAATGCTTCACGATCCTCACGAAAAGTCTGTCGACAAGGGGGATGTGTTGGTGGCATACACAACGGTGGACGCCGCTGTTCGCGAACGCCGCCGCGGTGGTGCTCGAACTCGGCGGGGTTCTGCAGCATGGCGCGGTCGTCGCCCGCGAGTATGGAAAGCCATGCGTGGCGGGCATCGACCGCGTGATGACCAAGCTTCACGACGGCCAGCGGGTCGAAGTAGACGGAACTGCGGGGGTGATCCGCGTTCTGTCATAGCCGGCGAGGAATCGTGGTGATTCTGCGGATCACACTGCGGGCCGAACGCCCCCGCCGCTACCCCGGAATTAGTGGAAGCTGAATCGGCATCAGATTCGCTCGATCGATCAGGCACGGGCCATCTGCCCAGGGCTGGCGTGCATTAAACCCCTAGACCGACGTAAAACGCGCCGAATCGCTGACGGAAACGCTTGAATCGAGGAGGCTGAACTCGTACAATGAATCGTTGTTCGTTGGCGGACGCCCCATCTGGGAAGAGTCAGTATAGATTCCACAGGGACCATGCGTTCCTGCCAAGGGACTGTACGGTGAGACCTAGGAGAAGATCATGTCAAAGGGTTGTCTCGGTCATCACGGAACGGCCACACTCGCGTTCATGGTGCTCTTGCCACTGGTCGCCGGACGTGCGGTGATCGCTCTCGATCCACCGTTCCATTCCGTTGAGGTGGGGCATTGGGACGGCTATACCGGCCAGTATTGCGACATTACGTCGGACGGCCAATTTGCCTACCTGCCCAATTACGGATTTAACGACTTCGAGACGGCCCGGATACACATCGTCGACATCAGCAATCCAGATAGGCCACCCTTTCTCGTGAATACTTTTTTCCTGCCTCCTCCGAACGAGTTCGAGTCTCCGCAGGACGTCAAGGCCCATGATGGATTGCTCTTCGTTGGGTTGGATGCCCAACCAAACGACAGCGTGGCCATCATCGATATCCGCGACCCTGTCAATGCCACATTGCTCACGACCGTGAGCATCACCGATCACAAGTTCGTCCACAATCTTTTCTACGACAACGGATTCCTCTACTTCCCCGGCTTCGGAAATACGGTGGGAATTGTGGACCTGACCGCCCTCGACCCGGACAACCCACCGCCATCGCCCATTACTTCGCTTACATGGTTGTTGGAAAATGTGGGGGGGACTTTCGGCGTTCACGACATTACGGTGGTTGCCGGGCGGCTGTATGTGGCCGGCACGAACGGCGGTCTGTGGATCTACGACGTCAGCGACGTCGCCAATACGATACCCACATTTCTCGGCAGCGTCGACGGCACTGCGACACACTCGATGTGGCCGACGCAAGACGGTCGATTCGTGGTGACCGGCGAGGAGCGATTCGGCGGTGGCATCCAAGTCTTCGAAGTCATCGAAGACGGCGGTTCACTGACACTCGAACTTCGGGATAGCTTCTCGTATCCAACGGATTTGGCGTCCAGTGTTCACAACCAGATTATCATCGGGAATCGACTATACAATTCCTGGTACCAAAAAGGTCTTCAGGTCTTCGACATCGATCCCCTTGACGGCACGTTGAC
>JADFIX010000838.1 GCA_022566435.1 Planctomycetota bacterium | reverse complement strand
AATATGCCCGATACCGTGGCGGCGACGACAGTCCCTACGGATGGCGAAAATTCATGGTTAGTCAGCGGGATTACATCAGATTCTGCTGTTATGTCACGATAGTTGAGTTGTTAGGTGGTCGGGATGATCCCAGACTCGCGGAAGGTAGTGGCGAGAGGTAAGGATGCCATGAGTGTGATTCGGCAGCTATCGCTGGTAAAGAACGACGAACGATTCGTCTTTCGTTACCAGACAGGGCAGGAGGCGGAAGTGATTGACGCCTTCGCGTCGCTGGCTTCGAACGGGTCGAGCGAATTCGACTGGTTCGACGCAGCGGTGCTGAGCTATCAGATGGGCCGAAGGCTGGAGACGGAGCTCGATCAGATCGCCACATAGGGCGTTGTGTGGTTTTTTGGCGGTTTCCGCCACCCGGTTCGGGACATCAACCGGGGGACGTGTAGATTTCGCCAATGTGAAGAGCGATCATGATAGAGAATTCACTGATTGACGAGTTCCTCAACTACCTGAAGTTCGAGCGGCACTTCTCGCCCCATACGGCGAAGTGCTATGCTGCCGACTTGGCACAATTCTGTGCCTTCCTCGGCGGCGGAGTTGCCGGGGATAGGCCGGCAGGCGCCGCGTTGGGTGCGACGCAAGTCGCGGCTCGCGGTGTCCTCGGATCAGGTGGGGTGAACACGACCGTGGTAGCGGAAGCGGGCGTGCAGCAAAAGCTGCGCGACGTCGATACCGAAAAGGTCAAGACGTTCCTGGGTCACCTGGGAACGCTTAACTACTCGAAGTCAACCATCGCCCGGAAACTGGCGACCCTCCGTAGCTTCTACAAGTTCTGCATGCGACGTGGGTATGTGAAGTCGCATCCGCTGGCCACCATCAAGACGCCGAAACAAGAGAAGCGTCTGCCCAAGTTCCTGGAGATCGATCAGATCACCAAGCTTCTCGCGACGCCCGATGACAACACGATTCTCGGGGCACGTGACCGGGCCATGCTCGAGGTACTCTTCTCCACCGGCGTGAGAGTCAGCGAACTGGTCGATCTGAATTTCGTCGACGTGGACTTCACCGGCGGGACCATTCGCGTTCGCGGCAAAGGCAAGAAACAACGCACCGCCCCCATCGGTCCGACGGCCATCAACGCCATCCGCAAGTACCTCGAATTGCGTCGCGCGGACGCCCGCTCGGCACGTTTTGATCAGGAAGCGTTGTTCGTCAACAAGCATGGCCAGCGTCTGAGCACGCGAAGCGTACGGCGTAAGCTGGATAAGTATCTGGCGGAATGCGGACTCGATCCCAGTATCAGCCCGCATACATTGCGACACAGCTTTGCCACACACATGCTGAACAACGGCGCCGACCTGCGAAGCGTACAGGAACTACTGGGTCACCAGTCGCTCTCGACGACTCAGGTGTATACCCACCTGACGACACCGCGGCTCAAAGCGGTATATGACGAAACGCATCCGCGGGCGTAAGACCGACGGTCTCGATAGAATTTCGGAATCATCCGTAACCACCTTCGGCCGGGCGTCTCACGAGAGACGCCCGGCCGATTGTTTTGTCTCCCATCATCATGGTTAGCCGCGCACGGATCGGCGCATACGAAAGAACACAAGCGTTCCGACCGTTGTGGCCGGCAGCGTCATGAAGACCATACCCCATACGGAAACAGTCGGAACACCTGGAGACAACCAAAAGAGTGTGGGGTTGAACGGTACTCCGTCTTGATTGCCCACGACTTCCGTCCCGCCGCCGCCTATAGGTCCGACTCTTACCGAAATTACGGTACCCACGATCGTGAACTTGGTCGCGTCGTTTGGGTCAATATTGAGTACGATTACGGGATCGCCGGTGGCGAAAAGCATCTTCCAGCGCGCAACGAAATCTGAAGCGCTCAGACCCGCGGTATCGGAATCCAATAGAGCTCTTTTGTCGCCGTCCACGCTGATTACAAGTCCGTATCCTGTACCATTCCCGGTTCCGCTTACCTGAAACGTCTCGTCTGCAAGCGTAGTCGGCGCCATCCCTCCGATTACTATTCCGAGCATGAACATTTTTCGCCCAACCATGACCGCTCTCCTCTATTAGGTATCGAAGCCAAGAACAAACTTTGCACGCTCCCCCGCATTTCGAAGCAGCGTGACAGCCGTATCGCCTGGCGAACCCTCTGCCACTTCGTCATTGCGGTCATACATGGCACGCAAGAACGACTCTGCATCTGCGGATTCTGTGCAAGGTGAATTGTAGGTCACTCGGAAATTACGTGTCAAGTAGGCTATATAGTCTACACGACGATCCCTGCTGAATCCATCGTGTCACCGGTCTCTCGTCGTGGAATCGCACGTCGTGTTCGAGCAAATCGCGCCGTGGTGATAGCAGGTGGTACATGCCGCGTGTCGGAGCGGGTACGGGCGAATCGCGCCGGCGAGCGAATCGCCCATTCGCGCTTCCGGCGAATCAAGCAGAATCGGGCAGACCCAAACGCCCTTGTCCGTCACCAATCGCGCATTGTAACAGAGAAGTTTACTTTGATCGTACTCGGCCATCATTGCGCGGGTGATGCCGGCTTCGTTACAATAACCGCCCGTCCGTTCGATCTCCGCGCCGAGCTTGAGCACCGGCAAAATCTTGAGTCGCGGCTTC
>JADFIX010000837.1 GCA_022566435.1 Planctomycetota bacterium | reverse complement strand
CGGGGGCTAGAGCAGTTCCCGTTTTCGTATACCGGGTCAAGTACCATGCGCAGCCCATCGAGCGGCGAGAAACCGCGCAGGCTGAAGCCTGCGGCTCGGAACACAGAAACGGGAAGTGCTCTAGACTCGCGCCGGACAACAACTCGACACGCAAGAAGCGAACTCGGATGGCATGTGGGGGAGGGACAAGTGGCTTGTGGTCAGTCGCAAATCATCCGGTCGGACGAAACACCTCTTCAAACCGCGATCAAGAAAACCCCTTGGCACTTCCGATCGGATTCACTCGCGTGATCGCTTCAGCGACCCGTTCTTTCTCAAACGGCTTCGTCAAGTAATCCACGGCACCCAATCGTAAAGCATCCATCAACGGCTGGCGCTGCTCGACCGCGGAAATGACCACGATCTTCGCCTCGGGGTCCTTGGCCCGGATGTCGCGCAGAGTCTCGATTCCGTCCTTCTTGGGCATGATCAGGTCGAGCGTGACGAGGTCCGGCTTGAGTTCCGCATACTTCGCGCAGGCCACTTCGCCGTCCTCGGCCTCGCCCACGACTTCGTGGCCAAGCTCCGTGAGAATCTTTTTTATCATGAACCGCATGAAAGCGGCGTCGTCTACGATCAGTACACGCATTCCCACGTTCGTCTCCTCGGAGCAGTCGGTCAATCAGATCGTCTTGAATTCCTTCCCGATGATCTGAACCTGCAAATCTCCGGTCGTTGGGTCCCGGGTGATTTTACGCCCCTTTTTTCCGCCGCAATCTTCGGCGCCGAGTTCGTTTCGCTTGATCGAAGCCTCTTGTAGCTGAGGTTGGTACGTGTCGACGACTCATACGATCGGTATTGCCGAAATGCTGGTGGTAAAGGCGCCGGACCAGATTCGCTCGGTGCTTGGATCTTGCGTAGGTGTGACCCTTGTCGATCGCGGCAGGAAGATTGGCGGAATGGCACATGTGATTTTACCGGATTCTTCGGAAGGGTCGGGCGATCCGGGGAAGTTTGCTGATTGCGCGGTGGAACTGTTGTTAGAGAGCATGCTGGCTGCCGGCGCCAGACGCGGACGAATTTGCGCCAAGATGGCCGGCGGGGCACAGATGTTCGGGTCGGCGTCTCAAAATGGACTTGGCGAGCGTAACATCGACGCCGTGAAGGAACGGTTGAAGAAACACCTGATACCGATCAACGTTGGCACGACTTACAACGCGCACTCCAACCACTCACCGTCCTGCGCGAAATCCATTCTCAGCTCCGGGGGCGCGGGCTGGGTTTCGATCTCCAGCCACTTGGCCAGGGTGTTCGCGAAGGATGTACTGATAATGTTCGCGGTTTCGCATAGACACGAACGGGCCATCTCATCACGCGTCAAGCTCCAGCTTGCCGATTTCAGGCTTGCCGGCCTTGCGGCGCTCTTCGGGCGTCTCGATCCCATGATCGACGCTGTTTCGGACCATATGGGTCAATGGATCGACGAGTTCGTCCACCATACGCTTGTCCAACTCGGTCGCCTCGCCGTGAAGATGAAGCTCCACGCTCTTATGCGTGGCCCGACACATGTCACGTACGGCGCGGCGAAAGCGCTGAAATAGAGGACCGATGGCCACCATGCGGGTCTGCATGATTCGCCGCTGAATGCCGTCCGAAATTCGAGTGAGGCTATGAACGGCCTCGCCCAACTCGTCCATGGCCCCCCGCGAATCCTGGACCTGGTGAACCAAGTCGCGAACGTTCTTGAAATCATGGGTCAGATGAAGCGCCGTTTCAGACAGGTCGGCGGCATCTTGTGTGGGATGGCGCGAATCCGCGAACCCGTCGGCCGTCTTGCGAAAGCCCTTCAGTCGGTGGGCCATGTCATCGACAAGGTAGTTCAGGTTTCCGTTGGAGAACACCATCGCGAGCTTGCGAACGATTTCGGTAAAGCGTGCCTTGGCAATGACCAGCTCTCCCCCTAGATTCATGAGCTGGTCAAGTCGTTCCAGATCGACGCGAATCGTTTCTCCAACCTTCGTGCCGGTTTTGGCGTTCTTGTTTGCTGGCGATGCCGGCGTCGCGGGAGTCCGTGGTGAAGCGCCGACCGGCGCCGCTTCAGCAGTGGCGGGCGGCTCGGCACACTCGATACGTACGCTTTCGATCGCGTACGAGCTGACTATCTTTTCCAATTCCGGCGGCAAGACATCTGTGGCAAGCTGATAGGCAATTTCCCCGACATCCACGGAATCGCCTAGAGAAAACACGTCCGGCTCGGCTTGGATCAAAGACGAGTGCTCCGCAAGTCGGTTGTGAATCAGACAAGCGAGAATCGGTGCTTCGTGATCATCCTTGCGAAACGTGACGCGGACGATCAGCGAATCGCCCGAAAACACCGCGGAAGACACCGCCGCCGCTTCGGATTCCGCAGCCGGTGGCGTCTTGGCGATCGCCCACGCGGCAAAAAAATCGGGTGCCAATAATTTGGCAATGTCTTGGCTCCGCCCGGCCTTGATATAGTCCAAACTACTTCGCAGGCGATCGACCGCCCCGAACATGGCCGAAATCATCGAGCCGTCGACGACGATTTCTTTCGCGCGGACGCGATCGAGCGAATACATAACATGCTTGCAAGTGCCAAGCGTGTTGGTGCGATAATCGGGACAGGAACAGTACGACAAACCGCGCTC
>JADFIX010000024.1 GCA_022566435.1 Planctomycetota bacterium | reverse complement strand
TAATCGTTGATCTCCCCTGACCGGGGCAGAAGCTTGTCCAATTCCTCGCGCGAAAGCGGTTCTTTGACCAGTTCACGGCCGGCCAATTCGGCGCCTTGCTCTTCGAGAGCGGCTGGAGCCGGAGTTGGTGCGATACCGTTTCCGTCCGGAGCCCCCGCCCCGGTCCAGCGCCCTTTCGAA
The DNA here is from genome assembly GCA_022566435.1 of Planctomycetota bacterium. GTDB lineage: Bacteria > Planctomycetota > Phycisphaerae > UBA1845 > UBA1845 > JADFIX01. Next base: position 12,746 of record JADFIX010000024.1, on the reverse strand, counting down.
CGACTTGAAAACGAAGGTTCGCCTGGTCTTGGATGCCGAAACGATCCCGGTCGAGCGTAAGAAGCCGGGAAATGATAGTGTACGCGTGATCGACATCCGCCCGTACATTGAAGATCTAACCCTGGTGGAAGATGCCGTCGAATTTACGCTTCGCGTGACCCAATCCGGCACCGCAAGACCTGCGGAAGTGGTCGGGGCATTGGGGTATGGGTCTGAATCGATCAATCACCAAATCCGTCGCATCGACGTGCGATGGCGCCAATTCGTCGGCGTGTAATCATGCATGTAAAGAGAAGCGGTGAAGTAGTGAACCAAATGGAAGAAGACAAAGGCGGCCCCCAACGACCGAAGAAAACCAGATCCCGCAAACGAAAAGCCACCTTGAAGCGCGATGCCCCCCACGAGCCGACTACGGTCACACCGAGCGCGACACAATTGGACGTGGCGGAAATCGGCGAAACGGCAGGCGGCGGTACGACCATCGCTGTCGCAGTCGGCGCCAAAGAAAAGATAAAGAGATCGGCAAAAAGGCGCCAGTCGGGGCCCCCAAAGCGGAAACGAGCCGATCGGCGCAAACCAGTCGCCACCGAAACCGGCGACAAAGGCACCGCTGTCGACGAAACGAAACCCGTCCACGAGGGTCCGAGCGACTCAGAGAGCCCGCCGAGCAAAGCCGAATCGGCTCCGCGACCGCGTCCGCGGCGCGGTCGTCGGAAGGGTGGGACGCGCCCCGCAGATCCACGCAAATCGACGCCGCAAGACGGAGACGTGCGGCGCCCCGATGAGCCCGATCGCGCATCGGAAAAGCCGCCGGCCGAGCTCGAGAAAGAAGACACGCCGCCCGATCGTCCCCCGGCTCGCGGGACGAGTTCAGAATCAAGGACGGAACCGAAGAAATCCGGCGGGCGATCCTCCCGCCGGACCGGTCCCCAAAAACCGCGGTCGCCACAGAGAGATGAATCGGAATCATTCGAGCCCTCGACCACCGGCGAGGGAAGAGCCATGGTCATCAACGTGTCCACCGGTGACGAATGTCGAATTGCCGTGCTGATCGACGGGCGCCTCGAAGAACTCTTCCTGGAACGCTCGTCGACGCAATCCCATGTGGGCAACATTTACAAAGGACGGATCACGAATGTCGAAGCCAGCATTCAGGCGGTCTTTGTAGATTTCGGGCTGCCCAAGAACGGGTTTCTGCACATTTCGGATGTCCAGCCGCAATATTTTCCGCACCATACCGGCGAAACGGAAGAAGTCGGGCGAAAGATTCCACGGCATAGTCGACCGCCCATTCAGAAATGTTTTCGTCGCGGACAGGAAGTCATTGTCCAAGTCACGAAGGAAGGCGTGGGAACGAAGGGACCGACCTTGACGACCTATCTTTCGATCCCCGGACGATTCCTGGTGATGATGCCGGGCATGGGCAAGCACGGCGTGTCGCGAAAAATCGAGGACGACGCCGAACGCCGCGAAATGCGCGACATGCTCACCCAGTTAAAACTTCCCGCCGACATGGGCTTTATCATGCGCACCGCCGGATCGGGGCGTACGAAGCGCGATCTGCAACGTGACCTCAACTACTTGCTTCGACTTTGGAAGACCGTCGTCACGCGCATCAAACGCCTTGCAGCACCGGCGGAACTCTACCAGGAATCGGACCTCGTCACCCGTACGATTCGCGACGTGTACACGACCGATTTTCGCCGACTCGTCGTGGACGACGCCGAGACGGCAAAGAAAGTTCGCGAGTTTCTACAACTGGCGATGCCACGATCGCGACATGTCGTGGACCTCTATACCGAGCGCGAGCCCATATTCCACCGCCTGGGAATCGAAGACGAAATCGATCGAATCAATATGCGGCAAGTACCGCTGCCGTCCGGCGGGTCCATCGTCATCGACTCCACCGAGGCCATGGTGGCGATCGACGTGAACAGCGGAAAATTTCGTTCACCGGAAAGTGCCGAAGAAACCGCCTTTCTGATCAACTGCGAGGCCGCGGAGGAGATCGCCCGACAACTACGTTTGCGCGATTTAGGCGGCCTGATCGTCTGCGATTTTATCGATATGCGCGACGAACGACACAAGCGGACCATTGAACGGACGATGCGCGATGCGTTGAAGAAACACAAGGAACGGGCACGAATCCTGCGAATGAGCGCCTTCGGGCTGATCGAAATTACACGACAGCGCCAGGGGCCTTCGTTGAGCCGGAACATGTACGACGACTGCCCGCATTGCCGTGGATCGGGACAGGTCAAGCTGCCGGAATCCGTGCGACTGGATGTGATGCGAATGGTCCAACTCGCAGTCCATCAACAGAACGTCGCACGGGTAATCGTTACCGTATCGAGCCCGTTGGCCTTTGAGATCCTCAACCAGAAACGGGCGCACCTCAGTCAAATCGAATCGGAGACCGAGAAAACGATTGTCATTCGAGGTGATGACGCATTCGCCATTGACCGCGTCGACTGCGTTTGCGAAGACGATCGCGGCCGGTCGGTGTCCCTCGGTCGTGAAGGATCGACGTCGTCTACCGTGCATGAGCGCTCCACACGCCGCTGATCGGCTCTACGGTCCGCGACGCTCCCCCTGGTCGGACGAGCACGAGAGGATACCGTCGTCCGCCACCTGCTGCCGTGCGGTATCTTTCTCGCAATAGGTCTGATCAACGATCATGCGTTGAGTCCGGCGCATTTCCGCCATCGTGTGGCGACCGAGCATGAGTTCCACGTAGGCTGTTTGGCCTGGTTCCGGGCGATCTTCCATCGGCACGTGACCGTAACCCAACGTGTGGCCGATCTCGTGGGCACAGACGTTGGCGAACAGGGTGGCCCATTCATCAAAGGTGTAGTGATTGCCCAACTCGAGGATGCGCGCTCCGAAGATAATCGCCGCGTTGTCCGTCTGCTCGTTGCACGGGTCGTATTCGGCCTCGCCGATGCCGGTCCCACCGAGCGGCGGTAAATCTTGCGTGACATAGACAATGGTGTCGGCGTGCCACTCGGCGTCTTCACCCTCGCGCACAACAATCGCCACCTCGGGCCATTCACAGAAAATGCGCGTGACTTCGAGCCGCACCAACTCCTTGAACAGCGCCGGATCATCGGCCAGCGTGGCCCCGTCGGCGGTTTCGAATAATGCGAGATCCAAAGCTTTGAATTCGAAATTGGGATAGATGGCGTTGGTGCCGCCGGTCCAATCCAGCAGCACGAGGTCAGTCGCGACATCGCCTGGTGTTTCAGCGTCCTCGCATTCGGCGACCATTCGTGTCTGAACGATCAACGGATCGGTGAGTGGCATTCCGCACCCACCGAAAAACATGGTCGGTGCGATCCACAGCCCGATAACAACGATCACCCGACAACAGGGATCGCGCGGATTGATTGTTAGCTTCTTTCCCATGATGAATCGCTTTGACGGCGTTGTGAGTCCGGCGGATTGTCTCCGCCCTCCGCGTTATTCTTGCACAAGTGCCATACAAAAGTCAACAGGTGCAAGGCATTTCGATACGAGAACGTCGAGCCGCCCGTCACGTGCGGCATCTTATCGGAGCGCTAGTCTGTGGTGTGGACGTAGCCGGCGCAAACAGTGTATTGCCAACCTCAAATATGTCGGTTGACCATGTGCTGGCTCTCTCACGCTCGCGGTCCTGAACGCGACCGCAATCGCGCTACCGGATAGGGCGCACGAATGAGCGTAAAGAAGCGTCCGGATTGAGAGCGTGAAGGCGGCGCTCTCTGAGCATCAGTACCGCGACCGTTAGGGAGCGACCCGCTTGCAATTCGCGGAATCAAGGTTGGCGGTACTCGAGTGCAGTGGAACGCGTGATCCGGCGTCGACGTGCGCGCAGAACCCATGGAGAGGACGACGCCATTAGCGGTCGACACGGCACCGAGTTATGATTTTGTTGAAGTAGGGAAGCCCGACTTGCAGGCGCGCGTCCTTTCTGTACAGTCCAACACATGGTGACCGCCGCTAACTCTGGAAGCGGAGTCGATGAGGTGCAGGCTCGCGTGGATCGCCTGCGCGCCGCGGCCAACGAAGCAGCCAAGTTCGCCAAATCCTTTCAGAGCAACAGCGAAGCGAGCTCAAACGATGGATTCTCGGACGCTTCCACCCCGACGAGACACCGTTTAGCCGGACGCTATCGTTTCTGGACCGCATGGAAACTTATCTTCACCGCAATCTTGTGCTGCGCGAGATGATTCTCGTCGAGGAGCCGCCACCGCCGGAACTCTTGGCAGCATACAAGGCCAAGGATGAGGACCTCGAACGGGCCTGGGTCGAGCACTCCGAAGGCCTCGACCTAAAGGGACGCGACCTGCGCCGTGCGGACCTGAGAGACTCGAAGTTATACCGTGCCGACTTTCGCGGCGCGAACCTGACTCTCGCGAGGCTGACTCTGGCCAACCTATCCAACGCCAGGTTCGACTTGTACGAGCACGAGGACCGGACGGAAACCGCGACGCTCTTAATCCGGACTGATCTTTCGTATGCGAACCTACACGGAGCGGACTTAAGGAATGCCGAGCTTCAGAGCGCAATCCTGGAGGAGGCCGAGCTTCACGGCGCGGACCTAGATTTGGCCACACTTGACGGCGCGTTCCTCAACGGCGCTAGATTCGTCGCGTGTCGCATGCGAGGCGCGTCTATCGGCGGTGCAGACTTCAGCGGTGCGTCGGTGAAGCTCTGCGACTTACGCGGTGCAAGCGACGAGGTCCTCGACAAGGACAGCTGGACGAAACTAATGGAACGCCTGGAACGAGAACTTGAGGATGTCCCGGAAGCTCTTCGGAACGTGAGGAGACTGCTAGACGACGCAGCGGTGCGCGAAACGACGTTTCCGCTCGCTGCCAAACACATCTCACACTGCCTGGTCTTGGACGACTCGAAATGGGCAGAGTTCCACTGGCGCGCCGAAGACGTGCAACAATTCGAACGCTCCCTTGCAGACCACTGGGTCAAACTCGCCTGCGATGATTCGCGGGTTGCCAAAGCGATGGTATTGCGCGCGGTGTATTACGAATTTCTCTCCATGCCACGCCATCCGTGGGCTCGCCTCGCTGACGGTCTCATGAAGGGCTACAACAAAGCCCTGGCGGGCGAAGAAGCTTGCGACGGCCTCAAGCAACTCGACAAGACGACCATCAGCCGACTACGTAAGATCGTCGAGGAATCGCAGAGCCGCGATCGGAACGGAAACTGAACCTCCCACGCGGCGCAGCCACTGCGGACTAGCTTTCCCCCTGCATGATGCCGATGACGATGCCTTCCGGATCTGCGAACATCGCCAGGTGGCCGACGTTGGGCACCGGGGTTTTCGTCACAAGAATCTTCCCCCCGTGTTCGACCGCTTTTTTCAGCACGGTATCGATATCACCGACGTTAAAGTAGGTGTTGATACACACGCCCGGTATTTTTTCGGGCTTTTTCATGATGCCGCCGGCGGGATCAATACCCGTTTGGATCAGCGTGTAACCCGGCATGGTCTTATCATCAAACTGCCAGTCGAAAACGGCGCCGTAGAAGTCCCGGCACTTCTGCGGGTCGCTGGTCATTAACTCAAAGTGGCAAAGCGGGTTAGCCATTTCGTTATCCTCCCAAGAAAGCCGACCGGCGGTACGGTAGAACGGCGTGACGGCAGCGTCAATCACGGCGCGAAGGGAACACCCGCGCTCCAAATCTCGAAGGGCTTGTGGGCCCAACTGATCGGTGTTTGCCGGCGCGTGATCCACCACGCGGGATAGTGAAACTCAGGCAAGATTCGAGGCCTTGCCGGCGCGACAACGCCCGGCGGACCCCACGGCCCCAGCTCCGTTCGGTCGACTGCCATTATCGAAACGGAATGATCCGACCGGGATGAGCAAGCGGATTTCGCCGCTTCTACGCCTCTGACCAGGCGCACGTCGAGCTTGTGAAATGGCAACGGCGGGCAGCCGTACGGCGCCGGTTCGGCCGTCAGAAAGACGGTGCCGAACTCTCGCAGCCAAGGGTCGCTGTCGCGATCCGACCATGGACCGAGCGGCGACGCCCGACGGACTCGAATGCGCGAGGCCTCGTCCGTGCAATCCTTGCAAAAGTTGGACAGGTACCCCCCACCGCACCAGCCGACCCAAAGGATTATGATTCCCAGGAGCAGCGGTTTGATTTGGGTCAGATTCCGCGAGGGCCACTTTGCGCCAAGCAGGCAAGCGGTGCCGATTGCCAGGGCGGTGTTGGTGTAGATGCCGAAGCGACCGTACTCCCCCGGCTTACCCGCACCGATCAAAATGAACTGGGCGAAGAACACCAGCGCCGTGGCGGCGAGCGGAACCATCACTCGATTTCTACGCGCGATTGCCACAACCAGAGCGGCCATCCCGATGAACAATATCGGCAGCGTGGCGCCTTCGATGGTGAGTTCGAGAACGCGCACGAAGCCCTCTACGACCCGCGCGACGTCGTACATAGCCAGCGAGTTGCCGAAGTTGCTGGCGAGTACGTCGCGGTTTATGACGGCGTTGATCAAAATGTAGGGATTGGTGACGAGGTAGACGCAGGCTGCGATCAGTCCGCCGAGCAGCGTGCGCCGGAGGATGAACAACGGCAAGTCGCCGACCTTGGGGTCAAGCTTCCATTGGGCGGTACTTTCGTCCGTGCCCCCTCCCTTACGGTCGGGGCTCTGATTCTTGGCTCGCCTTGGTGCACGGTAATCGAGCCACGCCACCAGCGGGATCAACACGAATATCGGCAACGAGGACAGCACCATTCCCAATGCCGCCCCGCAGCAAATACACATGAGCCACCAGTTGCGATCACCACGAGCACCACCCGATGACGAATCATCGGTGCCGGTCGAATCTTGCGACGGTTCGCCCGGGGCAGTCACTCGGGCGGCGAGATGGCGCATGGCGAACAGAACGGCCAGCAACATGAGCACGGCACCCGGCAGATGCGGCTTTCCCTCGTGGGACATGCAGATCACAACGGGCATCAGGGTAAACACTAGGGCGGCGATCAGTCCTGCACGAACCCCGCCGAGTCGCCGGGCGATTCCGAATACCACCACGACGCCGATCAAACCCCACGCCGCAGCATAGCCGCGGGCAACGACATAAAACTTGCCGAACTCCTCCGGGTTGTCGAGGTAATAGACCACGTCTCCCCGCAGGTCGATCATGCCAAGTAAGTGCAAGAGTCCGATCAGACCACCAACGGGATAGATGAACAGCCCGCCGTATTGATAAAGACGCGGGTCTAGGTCCAGCCGCCGCGGATTCATCCCCGCCAAGGCCATCATGGTGATCATCTCATCGGGCTGATAGGTGTAGAGACGGTAGCGGAGGTAGATCCTCGCGAGTTGCTCGTCCGTCTCGGTCAGCGGGACGGGTTCGGGGCTCAAACGTTGTAGAGGGTCGGGGTCGACATCCGCGCCGCGCTCTGGGGAAAACTTCGCGCCGGCACCGCTCAGCCGGTAGATCTTCTCGCCCGGCCAAGGCTCGTCTTCGCCGAAAAGGAACGGATCGACCGAACGACTCGGCAGGCCCCAGCCGATCCCCACCATGGATATCCCAAGAAATGCCAAGCAAATGACCCCGAGACCAAGAAGATACACGCGGGATTGATTGGGGTCCTTAGTGTCCATCGCAAATCCGTAGCTTCGACCAAGCACAACGGCGGCTAGCAGGCCGTTGAAGAAGTATGTGGGACAAGCTTTCGAGCCTGTCGATCCGCACTCGCGTGCCGAGAATTACCGACTGGAAAGTCGGTTCCACAGCCGGATTGAGTTTTTCAACGGGCGGCTACCTTATTGCCGTCCATTCCGGCATGAATGGTAACGCCCTGGGCTACTTCGTGCTACCGGAGGTGTATCTCGTCTCGATCGAGAGCATCGCGCCGTTCAGGTCTAGCATAACAGAGCAAAGTCGTCAGGTTGCCCGTGTGCGTTCGCGGTTCGCACCAGTTGCCCGTGTGCGTTCGCGGTTCGCACCAGTTGCCCGTGTGCGTTCGCGGTTCGCACCAGTTGCCCGAGTGCGTTCGCGGTTCGCCCCAGTTGCCCGAGTGCGTTCGCGGTTCGCCCCAAAGGGGCAGTCACATGGCAGCCCAGGGCAACGCCCTGGGGATCAGAAAACAAAAAACGTAGAAGCCCTGAAAGGGCGCAACAGACAGGGACCGGCCATGCCACAGTCGTTGTCGGTGAATTTCGTTCACCTCTGAGTTCGATGAACGGTACGATTGGAATTGATTGTTTGTTGCGCCCCTACAGGGCTTTTCCGTCTTGCGCGGCGCGGACTGAATGCGACCGAATAGGGAGCGTGAAGGGCGATGCCCCGGGCTCACATGTTGTTGCCCCCTTGGGGCGAAGCGTGACCACGCGCGGCGTGGATCCAGGCTAGCCACTTGGGTAGAACAACGAGGGAATCCGCCTCGAGCGGACCGATCAAGATCGGGGCGAGAATCGTTCGGCACGCCAAGTACGTGACGTTTCTGATGGCCGAAGTCGCGGTGCCACGTGAGTTGTTCGCAGCGATCTTGGAGCGGATTCGGCGGTTCGGTGTGCCGCCGCCGTTGGTGCAGCGTGAGTGACTATCGCGATCGAGCGAAACGTTGATGATTCGAGTGTGGCACAGGTTGACCCTACGCGGAAGCGGGGGGCGGAATCGTTGTCCCGAAGGCCTCAGCGGCAGGATCGGCATCCCGCCGCGCCGGGAGAACGGCCAAGCACGCACGAATCGCGGCAAGAGAGGTCATTTCGCTTGAATCGCGCGGTTCGTTTGGATATGATTGCGGCTTGAATTCCGATAACCGGCAAATGTCGGCTCAGAACAAGGAGAACAAGAAATGAAAAGTCCACCCCCCCGCATCCAGCGCCTAGCCGCCCTTTGCGTACTAGCCCAGGGCACCTTAGCAGCATTACTAATCTCAACACGCAGCTACGCGAGTGACGACGGAAATCCAAATAAACTAACTCAAACGTATTCCACTAGAAAAGCCGTTCCCTTTATCGAATATTGCAACCAAGCTAACGATGGAACTGCTTCTGACGCAATCAAAATAACAATAGATAATCTATTGGGACAGGCAAGAGAAATTGATTGTCAGAAGGCAGCGAACATACTGAGGAATACTAATACTATTTATATTCGCGCCAGGAACCAGATCACTGACCTTTCTCCCCTTACAGGCTTTACGAATATTGTGTACCTTACCATCCGTGGCAAAATCACCGACCTCTTTCCCCTTGAGGGTCTCATCAATCTCAAGGTGCTTGACCTCCAGAGAAATCAAATCACCGACATCTCTCCCCTTTCAGGCCTTACCAATCTTAAGAAACTGGATCTCGTTGGCAACCCAATCACCGACTTTACACCACTAAAAGGCCTAACTAATCTTGAGTACATTAGCCTCCGCGGCAAGAACACCGACATCTCTCCCCTTGCAGGCCTTACTAATCTTAAGGAGCTTGACGTCCATGCAAGTCAAATCACGGATATCACGCCACTTGAAGGTTTGACAAATCTTAGAAAACTAAATCTCAATGACAACTCAATCACCGACCTTACACCACTGGAACGTCTGACTAATCTTGAGTACCTTCACATCCGTGGCAGCTCAGGCAGCGAGCTCCATGGCAACATTACCGACCTCGCTCCCCTTGAAGGTCTCATCAATCTTAAGGACCTTGACCTCTGGAAGAACAAAATCACCGACATCTCTCCCCTTGCAGGCCTTAGTAATCTTACAATCCTTAACCTCAGTTACAACTTAATCACGGACGTCGCGCCCCTTGAGGGCCTCATTCTTCTTAGGGAGCTTAACCTAACCATTAACCGGATCACCGACCTTTCGCCTCTAAGGGGTCTAACTAGTCTTGAACGGCTTAGCCTCTCAATGAACCAAATCACGGACGTCGCACCTCTTGCAGCTCTCACCAAACTTGTAAGCCTTGGCCTCCACTCCAACCAAATCACGGACCTCCCACGCCTCGAAGCTCTCACCGCCCTTATTAGTCTTGGCCTTAGCTCCAACCAAATCATTGACCTTGCACCACTAGAAGGCCTTACCAATATTGCATACCTTCACCTCGAGAAAAACCAAATCACCGATCTTGCACCACTGGAAGGCCTTACTAGTCTTAAAAGCCTGAACCTCGGGTACAACAATATCACCGACCTCGCACCCCTTAAGACTCTCACCAACCTTACTAGTCTTGGCCTTAAAGGAAACCAAATCATCGAAAGACGAAAAGAAGAATTAGTAGAAGCCCTGCCGAACACAGATATTAGGTATTCGTCCAAGAGATAATGATTAAGGGTAGCCCCCTTATTACTACTAGGCGAGCCGTTTGCAATTTGTGCCGCCGGATGGCACTCTTGCAATCTAATCGAAAGAGCCATTGGTCGCGTTGTCGATCACGAGCCACACGAAATGCACGTATACTTTTGGAAATGGATGGAAATGGGGACAGTCACCTATTCATTGACTTCCGGCCGGCGAGGGGTAGGTTGTCGGCATGCCTCGTATGGCCAGAATCGTCATTACGGGTCAGCCGGACCACGTTGTTCAGCGCGGTAACAACCCTCAGGATGTTTTCTTCGTTGATGACGAACTCCGTGCGTACCTCGAATTCCTCCGCGAGCACTGCTAGCGATTCGGCTTCAACCTGCTTAGCTATTGCCCGCTTTGGGGGTGAGCGGCGGGAAGATCGGTGCATCCTCCGCCTGGCGCCGAAGTAAGCGGCCAATGCCGAAGGCGGCTAGGGAATTCGATATTCATTCCGCCATGCGATATGCAACATCAAGGTGGTTACTCCCTCCGCAGCGCGGGAAGCAGCGGCGTACGTAGCGTCGGGATAAGGGCGACGGCCCCCCCACCGATTCCGACGATCAGCACCAACGCCACGGTGGCGACCAACGACATCCACGGCAACTGCTGCGGCTGCTTTAGCACCTGCGGGGCGATCGCGACGAGTGCGGAAAAGACGCCCGTCACCAGACCGAACGTCACCAATCCGATGTTCTCCGATAGCACGAGCCATCCCAACGCCGAACGGGAGAAGCCCAACGCGCGCATCAACGCCAGCTCGCCACGACGCTCCCACACATTACGCAAAAGCACGACGGCCAGCCCGATCGTCCCCAGCACCAAACCCAAACCGCCAAGCGTCTGAAACGTGGACAGATAGGTATTCTGCACGGCCAGGTATGCCGCAAGCCGGTCTTGCGTGGACGATACATCGAAGGAGAATCGTTCCAACTCGCGCTCGAGGGTGCGACCGACTTCGGTGGCGGCGCCGCCATCGACTTCCACGAGATGGAAGGCGTAACCGCTGATCGAAGGAAAAAGCCCGACGAACGCCGATTCCGCCACGATGATCTCGTCCTGCAGAACACTACCGATAAGCAGCGCGACAAACCGCAGCCGTCGTGGTCGGCCGTGCTCGTCGTCGATCACCAGCTCCTTGCCGAGCCCGGAATGTAGCTGCCATAGCACGGCGTTGGCGTCACCGATGACGGGGATGACACCGTCCGGCAGAGATCGTTTCAGCAACAGCCAGGGATTTTCTCGTTCTTCCGCCGATGCCTCGATCGTCGAAGCGAATACAAAGCCCCCGCGCTGGATCATCGCATCCGTCGCACCGAGAATTCTGTGCGTCTGCGGCGTATAGAGATTGAGGCAGCTCGATTCATCGCCCGGTCTGAGTCGAAAGGAAATCGCGCTAAAACGACTGTAGATCTCCGCGGTCGGTTCGGAAAACCCAAGTGACTCCCGTCCCGAAGCCGAGTTTATGTCGAACGGCAGGCTGACCGCCGACTCGGCGTACAGCGCGAAACCGCCCGTCGGGGACTGTCGACCCTCCACCCCCGAGTCCGCGCCCATTCGGAATGCCTCTAGCGCGGTAATCAAAAACGTAGCAGAGGCAATCAGCGCGACCGTGAGCAAGCTGCGGCGAGGATTTCGCATGGCGTTGCGAAGGCCGAGTCGAGCGATCGTCGGTCGAGTCGCCGCGGACGAATCCGTCTTCGGTAGTCGTACCGCGAATAAGTAAACCGCGGCCAGGCAGGCGACCATGAACGCCGCCCCACCACCGAAAAACGCGGCGGTCTGCGGCATCTGATCCGTCATGGCCATGACCAATAGTATGGCCGCCGCTAATGCACTGACGATCGCCACCACGCGTACCCGAACATGACCTGACGACGGTGCAATCTGTGACGGTGAGTGCGGCGATCCGGAAAGAAGCAACCCGGCGGGTAAGCCCGTCATTCCGCGAATCGACCACGCCACGGAAGCCATCGCAACCGCAAACGCGGAGACATAGCCGATCGCGAAAGTCGCCGGCGGTGTATGGAGCCGTAAAAACGGGGCATTCGCCGCGGCGGACCACCACGTTCGAAGCCCGGCCAACATCAGCCAGGCATAGCCCCCGGCGACGATCAGCCCCGCCGCGCAGCCGATGGCCGCAATGATCGAGCCTTCCACAAGCAACAGCCGTCGGACCGTCTTGGGTTCGAAGCCGGTGGCGAGCAGTATGCCGATCTCCTTCGATCGCTGGTCGACGCCAAGTCGAAAGAGAAGCGCGATCAACATGCAGGCCGAGGCGATCAGAAAAAAACTGAAGCTTACGAATAACATACTGAAGTCCGTACTGCCCACGCTCGACTCAACAAGCCGCCGCCGGACGGGATCGACTACAAGGCCCACCTGCGCCGGGTCGATTTCCGACATGAGGACGTCAATGAACCCACCCTGCAATTCGGTCG
>JADFIX010000836.1 GCA_022566435.1 Planctomycetota bacterium | reverse complement strand
AACGGAAGGAAATGAAACTCGACGATTCGCAGCAGATTTCGTAGCAAGACTCTGCGACCCGAAGGGCGCAGAAAGTCATCGCCGACCACCTGCAATTTGAAGATCCGCTTTCCCGGCGTCGTGCCGGTCGTCGCCTCGCACGTCGCACCATATAAACCGACGATCCCTCCAACCACCGACCATGTCCAGAAGATCCAGCCGAATTTGAGATCCGCGCTGAGTGCCAACTGTTCGGCAAACGACAAGCCTCGGTTTGTCCACGACCAAAGCATGAAGACGCAGGGTAGCCAAAGGGGCGCGACAATCGTCATGTCGAGAAGAAGCGCCATCAAGCGTGGACCGAATCGAGCCAACATCATGTTCGGTGGCGGAACAAGGAAGCGAATCACGCTGTCTCTCCGCCAGAAAAAGACAGCCGCCAGGATAAGGGCGAAGATACCGTACTGGATGACGAATTTGAGCGTCGCCTGCGCGCCGGGTTGCCATGGTCGATTGAACAAAGATACCGTTGGCGGGGCCGGGTCGATGCTGCCGCTTGTCAGCGATTGGAAGTCGATTTGAACCTGTCCCGTGACGTCCAACGCGGCGACGGCGAGGAGATCGCCGAATACCGAAACTGCGGACTGCAAGGAAGCGACGCCTGTGGGTCCTCTTGTGTCGAGCGCTTCGATCGTTGTGCGCCACACACGCCCTTCGAGTTCGAGAACCCGCAGACCGGTGTGCTCGGCGCTGCGTCCGCCTATCAGCAGCGTCAACTTTTGATTGACCCATCCGGCGTTCCTCAGAGTCTCGTCGGACTCGATGGGAATAGGGACGGGGCGACTCCAGGCGGCAGTCGGATCGGCCGAGTACCGATGGAGCATGACGCCATCTGAAGACGGCGCATGATAGAAGAGGTGCACGACGCCGTTGCCGACGACCAGTGCGTGAATCCGAGCCTTGATCGTGATGTCCCCCGGCACGGTGCGATCGACTAACCAATTCCGTTTCTGATAACGAACAACGGTAAGCGCCTCGGTGTCCAACTCGCTTTTCTCGTCATTCACCGTGAGTTTGCCAGGTTCTATTGATTCGGGCTCGCCGGGTGGCTCCTTTTCAAGTGCTGCCGCGACTTCCGACGTGACGATGGCGTAAAGAACATGTTTTACCGCATCGCCGGCCAGGGCATGAGGTATCGTCCGTTGCGGCAGATCGCGCTCCGGAAACTGCAATGGCATCGTGCGAGCGCTCCAGTTCATTTCGATCGGTACGTATCGGCGATGCGTTCCGTCAGTGAAAAAGACATGCAAATCCATGCCGACCAGTGCATGTCTATCCACGCTGCCTCGAAGAGGCGGGATCGGCAAGGGGACGAAGACTTTCGGTGCCGCAGTGCGACCTCGGAGGTAGGCAAATCCACGATGCCGTTTGGTGACGTCCGGGGGATCGTGCCGGTAGACCCACAAGACTAGATTGTTGCCAGCCAATCGGAGGCTCGGCGCATCGCTCGCCCAGACACGATTCGTTGTAAGAACCGACATCAGCGTCATGCATGCGACAAAGACCCTGCGCCGCCGCCGTTCTACCGCCACTCTTTCGATTTGATGCATGTGCCAAAACGCCGAAACCATCACGGCAGATCGCACGCCCGAGGTACCTTGAACTGCATGGCGTCCCGCTTGATCTCTTCAAATCTCTTCCATTTATCAATTCGAAAACGAATCTGGGCGCCAGATTGAGGCCAGTCCGCGGTCATGACCCGAGGCAGGAGCGGACCGCCCGCTTCCAACCGCCTATAGTCGTCAAGCCGGGAGTCCATTTCCACAACGCCGTCGCCGTCGCGAAAAATGACGCGTCGCACGAGCCGCGGCGGGTACCGATCAAGCCAGTATTCCTTCACCAGAACGAGACGTCCGCGCTCGTCATGTTCAAGAAACAAGATCTGTTGAAAAAACTCCGTGACCCGCTGTATCGGCGATCGCAGCCGCTGACTGCCCGCCCCGATCTGTACGGGATTCAACCCCAGGGCATCGACAAGCTGGGCGGGCTTTACCGGCACTTCGGGTGGCAGTCGTCCGGGTTTGTCGTGTTCCCCGCAATACCAAGACTCGCCGTCCTTCATGAAAACCCAGTACGCGTCCTCGTTGGAACCGAATAGGATCTGTCGATCGCCGAATTTCTTCAGGTCGAACCGCAGGAAACTAGGCGATAGGAAAAACAGAACGCCGTCTACGTGGAAGCCCCTTTTTCGTCCCCCGTCGTCGGTCATGAATCCGTCGACCGAGCCCGTGGCCCGAAGCGTGCCACGAATCGCAGCGGCGTTCTCGTTCAGCACATACAACGCCTGACGCATGGGCACCGGATCAAAAGGCGCGACCCGCGCAGGAGGCGGGCAGCCGCCGACCAAAAGGCCGGTCGCGACGGCCATTGACGAACATGCGAGCCTATTCGGGTTCATCGGCTACCTCTGTCGCAGCCCCGTCTTCACCTGTATCCCCGCTCTCCAGTGGGTCATCGTCCCGATCGGCCCAATGTCCCATGTCGCTGTGTAGAATAGCGCTAAGTTGTTGGCTGACCTCTTCGATCTGATCGTCCGTCAGGTGTGGATTGACCACGCGATGCGTCGACTTGTCATAGGTCAGCAGCATCTCCCACACTTCCTGCCCATCCGTCGT
>JADFIX010000835.1 GCA_022566435.1 Planctomycetota bacterium | reverse complement strand
AAGCTCAACGCCGGCAAGAGCTATATTAAGCATGTGCCCGACTCGTCCATCAAACGCGTGATCCGCGATGGGCTGTTTTTCGCCAGTTCCGACCCACGCGCCCTGGCTGACTGTGACGCCGTGCTGATCTGCGTGCCGACGCCCTTGACCCGCACCCGCGAACCGGACATGAGTTTCGTGGAGAGCACCACTTACTCTATCGCCGATTACTTGCGCCGCGGGCAGTTGATCGTGTTGGAAAGCACAACCTACCCCGGTACGACGAAGGATCTGGTCAGGCCGATCCTCGAAACCAGCGGCTTGCAGGTCGAGCGGGACTTCTACCTCGCCTATTCGCCGGAACGCGAGGACCCCGGACGTACCGATCACACCACCGAGACGACCGCCAAAGTGGTCGGCGGAATCGGTGCCGCCAGCCGAAACATCGCCGCGGCGCTCTATGGCGCGGCGATCAATAAGGTCGTGCCGGTGTCGAGCTGCGAAGTGGCCGAGGCCTCCAAGATCCTGGAAAATGTCTACCGTTCGGTCAACATCGCGATGGTCAACGAATTGAAAATGCTGTTCGATCGGATGAAAATCGACGTGTGGGAGGTGATCGACGCCGCCGCCACGAAACCGTTTGGTTTCCAGCCTTTCTACCCCGGTCCCGGCCTGGGGGGGCACTGCATTCCGATCGACCCGTTCTACCTGACCTGGAAGGCACGGCAGTACGGGATGACGACCCGTTTCATCGAGCTGGCCGGCGAGATCAACACGGCCATGCCGGAGTATGTGGTGGTCAAGGTCGCCGAAGCCCTCAATACACGCAAGAAGGCGATTCACGGGTCCAAGATTCTCGTGTTGGGCCTGGCGTACAAGAAAAACGTGGATGACATACGAGAGTCACCATCCATCGTGCTGATCGAGATGCTGAAACAACGGGGTGCCAAGGTGGACTACAACGATCCGTACGTCTTGCGCACGCCGAAACAGCGCAAGCACGATCTGGGCATGGTCAGCAAGAAGCTTACGGCGGCCGGTCTGGCGAATTATGACTGCGTATTGATCGCGACCGATCATTCGGATTATGATTACGCGTGGATCGTGCGCCATGCCAAGCTCATCGTCGATACGCGAAATGCGACGGCGAAGGTGAAGACGGGGCGCAAGAAAATCGTGAAAGCGTAGAAACGCCGTCACGCGGCGACGCACGATACACACGAGAATTCAAGACAGCCGTCAAATCCGACATCATCGTTTCAGACGGACCGATAATTCTAATTTCGTCACGTTCACTCCTCACAAACGCTCGTTTTGCGGCGATTCGAGGTTTACCGCCACATAGTCGGGACCTAGAATGGGTATGTGTCCCGTGCCTCCGGCGTGTGCGATGGCCGCCTCCCCTCGAGGCGGCCCCGCCGGTGAGCGGGCGCGGCGCGGTTGTTTTTCGGTGCTTTCCGGAGCGGGGTCTGGGCGTCTCAGGGGGTAGCTCTATGTTTTTGGCCAAGCGGGTGCTGCTCGGCGTAGCACTCGCCGTGAGTTCTGTAGTCGGCTCGGGTCCGACATACGGCGTTGACCGTTTTGTCGACGCGGCCGCGACCGGTCCGGATCACAACGGCCGAAGCTGGTGTACGGCTTTCTTGACGCTTCAAGACGCGTTGGAGCCGGGTGTCCTTC
Organism: Planctomycetota bacterium; assembly: GCA_022566435.1. Classification (GTDB taxonomy): domain Bacteria; phylum Planctomycetota; class Phycisphaerae; order UBA1845; family UBA1845; genus JADFIX01. The sequence goes on along the minus strand of JADFIX010000835.1, from coordinate 1,002 downwards.
TTTCCGGCGATCAGGTATTGGTTGCGCAGGGGACGTATTATCCGGACACGACTCTCCTGCTCGACGCCCGCGACGCGACGTTTCAACTGGTCCCAAATATTCGAATTAACGGAGGGTACGCCGGATGCGCGGAGCCTGTTCCTGGCGTCCGCGACCTCAAAGCGTATGAGACGATTCTAAGCGGCGATTTGGCGCGAGACGACTTCCTTCCGGGTGGCGGTATGGATGAAAATGCCTACCACGTGATCACCGGCGATGGGAATGTTGGCAACGCGACGCTGGATGGGGTGACGATTACGGCAGGCAACGCCAACGGTTCGAGTTTTGAGAGTCGCGGCGGAGGCGTGTTCAATAAAAATGGGGCCGCCCCGATTTTTCGCAACTGCACCATCCGAGGGAATCATGCGACATCCGGTGGCGGAATGTTCAACCAATTCAGCAGCCCGACGCTGATCAACTGTGTAATTGCGGAAAACGTAGCGTCGGCCGGCGCTGGCCTCTTCGACTCGGCCGACGCCCGCCTAGACGGATCGACGATAATCAACTGCCTGATTCGTGACAATCAGGCGACCGGCGGGCAGGGCGGCGGTGTGTATGCGTTCGGTGCGGACACCGAGATTCTGAGAAGTACGGTCGTCAGGAACTCGGCGTCGGGCGGAGCGGGCCTTTTCAATTGGAGTAGTATTCTGGCGTTAAAGGATTGTATTTTGTGGGGCAACGATGACAATGGCACGGTCGACCAACTTGCGCAGCTGCGCGATTTCAACGCCGTGTCCACGACCGTGAATTACACTTGCATGCAGGGTTGGGATGGCACTCTCGGGGGCACCGAAAACTTCGGCGACGATCCTCTCTTCGCCGTCGGGCCTCTTGGATGCTACTACCTTAGCCAGACCCTTGCCGGTGAATCGGCGGACAGCCTGTGTGTCGACGCGGGCTCCAACACCGCGGCATCGTACGGTCTCGCCGGCCGGACGACACGGAGCGACGCGGTCGGCGACA
>JADFIX010000834.1 GCA_022566435.1 Planctomycetota bacterium | reverse complement strand
TCCGGTGCCCTTGCCTCTGGGCTTTGTTGTGAAAAAGGCCTCGAAGATGTGTTCGATCGTCTCGCGGTTGGCGAACACGATCAGTTCACATCGCAGAAAGATCCATCAAGGGCGTCAGGTCCGCGCGGGTTGACAGAATCTCCGTCTCAAGCCGATTCATTTCGCTCGTGGACGCGGCTTCCATCTCTTTCGACCCGCTTGGCGTCTCGGTGGATCAAGTAGGCTAGCGTGTCCGTAGCGATCCCTACTCGGAGCTAGCGAGGTGGTGCGCCGCGCGCACCTTTTCGGGGACGCCGTTGAGATCCCAGATCAGGCCGAGCTTCGACATGATCCATAGACCGTAGAAGGTCATGTCGATTTCGTACCAGTAGAAGCCCTGTCGGGTCGCACCGGGGTAGTAATGGTGGTTGTTGTGCCATCCCTCGCCGAACGTCAAGAGCGCGAGCCACAGGTTGTTGCGACTCTCATCGGTGCTCTCGTACCGTTTGGTTCCCCACAGGTGCGTGAGCGAGTTGATCGTGAAGGTGCAGTGGGCACACACGATCGTCGAGATGAAAAACCCCCAGATGAGCATCTGCCCGCCCGTAGTGTTCCACCCGCGTGACTCGAGAAAAACGCCGAGAAAATAGAGGCCCACCGCTTCCAGAACCGGAATAAGATTGTCGAAGCGATCGATGAAGCGCAGCTCGGGAAACTTGAAGGAAACTTGATCAGGTCCGGGACCGCCTTGGCGTCGTAGGTGTACGCCCGCTTCGACGTGATCCACCCGAAATGACTCCAATACAACCCGTGCCGAACCGGCGAGTGGATATCCACCTCTTCGTCGGAATGGCGATGATGATGGCGATGCCGCGCCGCCCACCAGATTGGCCCGCGCTGCACGCACGAAGCGCCCACCATCGCGAAAACGCACTGCATGAATCGCGAAGTCTTGTACGTCCGATGCGAAAAGTAGCGGTGGTAAAATGCGGTGATCGCGAACATATGAACGATGTACAGACCTGCCGCCACCGACACTGCCACCAGGCTCCAGCCCACCCAGATCACTCCGAAGCACATCAGGTGCAACGCGGCAAACGGAATTAGCCGCAGCCAATCCGCGCTGTATTGCTCCGCCTTCTCCGCCTCTGAGTAATCCTTTGTCGAACTGTCGAACCAGCAGGTGACGGTGCGGACCCACGACGAGATGCGTCCACCGCGCGGGGCGCGCAGTTCCTTACGTGCCGCAACCGGTTGAGGACTGGTTTGCGGAGTGTCGAGACGAATACCGGGGCGAATTGCCGAATCAAGTTTGCTCATCGAGCTCCATCTCGCCAGAAATCGTAGTGCACCAAGAGAACCCGCGCCACCGTGGGTAGTCCTAGGAAGTATATCGTCACCGGCGTGTTTGTCACCCCCGGAAATCTCGGAGATCAACGAAGGCGTCGCGACTAAATTGACACTGTATCCCGTCTCGCGGCGCCCGCAGCAGCCCTTCAAGACATCGGAGTTTGACCCTTGCAGCAGAACCCCGGTAATCCCTGTACGGATGGTCGCGAGCCGGACTTCCGGGCGCGGCTCACTCGACCGGTGCCGTTTCGTCGATCCGCTTCTTGTGGAAGGCGGCTACAAGTTTCGACAGGTCCAGGAACTATCGGGCCACAGAAAGCCCAAAACGACGATGATCGATACCCCGGCCCTCAATCGTGAACCGGCGGGCTCTAGAGACCAAGTGATTGCCGTCGAAAAGGACGCAATCGGCAAGGAAATAAAAGCTGACGATGACAACGTCTTTGTTGCTCTTGTTACCGGCCGCACTGCTTGTGTTCGCGCAGGACGGCAGAACTCCTTTGGTCGTCGTCGCCCCTTACGCGTTTTCTTCGATCGAAGGAAAATAGACTCGAAACGTGGAGCCCTTTCCCGGTTCGCTTTCGACGCAGATATGGGCACCGGCCTGTGAGGTGATTCCGTAGACGGTGGCAAATCGAGTCCGGTGCCTTTGCCTCTATTAGGCTTTGTGGTGAAGAATGGCTCGAAAATGTGTTCGATCGTTTTGCGGCTCATACCGCTGCCGGTGTCGCTGACGCCGAGCATGACGTGGGGTCCGGTATTCGCGCCGATATTCGCGGCGCCATGTGCATCGTCAAGGACCACGTTGGCACACTCGACGGTCAGGGTGCCGGCACCCTCGATGGCGTCGCGCGCGTTTAGGACGAGATTCATGACGATTTGCTCGATCTGCCCCGCGTCAACGCGAATGCGGTGGACGTCTTCCTGAACCAGTACCTTGAATTCGATCTCTTCACGAAGCAAGCCGCGAAGCATTTGTTTCGCCTCGCCCATGACCTGTCGGAGATCGAGCACTTCGCCTTTCAGCATTTTTTTTCGACCGATCGAGACCAGCTGCTGCGTCAGACGGGAAGCACGGTTGCCGCCGTTCTTGGTCTCCTCCAGTCCGGCCTTGACCGTTTCGGCGGATTCTTCGTCCAAGCCGCGTTGCATGATGTCGGTCGGTAGATCGGCGTTTGCGAGAATTACCGTCAAGTAGTTATTGAAGTCGTGCGCGACGCCGCCGGCGAGCAGTCCGATGGCTTCCATTTTCTGTGAATGGCGAAGGTGCGCCGCGAGTCTTTCCTCCTCCTCTTCGGCGCGTTTTCGATCGGTGATGTCCTGAAAG
>JADFIX010000023.1:10064-13025 GCA_022566435.1 Planctomycetota bacterium | reverse complement strand
GACTCGGTCCAGGGCGCTTGCGGCGATTCGAATTCTGCTCCGCCACAATGCGGGCTTAACGCCAGTGAGCGCCGTGCCGCTATTTGAAGGACGATAATCGGCCCATTTCCTCACGCGCTTTCCCAAGTTTTTTTGAACGCCGGCTGATCGGTGAAGGCCGCAGGGGCGATCATGAATACGGTCAGTCGTGTCATTTCTCCGTTCCTCCATCGGCCTTGCGCGTAACCTCGTAACGAGCGAGTTCTTCGCTCGTGGGTTCTCGAAGGGTCCAGCCCATACGGGCGCAGGTCTCCTCGTTGGGTGTGAAGTCGGCATTAAGAATCCCGTTTTCGACCATGATGCGGCGGTGCGCCGGGCGGTACTGGTTGGCATAGGGCACACCGCGCACCACGGGGACATAGGAATGGTTCTCGCGTGTGAGTTGAATATCAGCAAAACCACGGCGAACGCCGTTGACGAAGTAGTCAAAGTCCACATTGCCGTTGCCAACGACGACGATTCTGTCGAGATCCTTGGATTCCACCCACAATCCTGCGTTCGCTCCCATGGCCGTGGCCTGGACGGTGAGACCATCGAATTCGGAGACCAGCCGAAACTCCTCCGGTACATCGATGACGGCTCGACCGTTAATGAGGCGCGCGGACCCGCGGAAGTAGGTTCCCGACTCATTGCCTTCGAGACACACGAATCTGATCTCCTTGGATGGGTCGTAGGGATGCGGCTGGATGAAGAACTTAGCCCCGGTTCCGCCGAAGTCGCCAAAGCTGAAGACGCCGAAGCCGTCCGGGCTGTTGGTACAGCCGTGCACGCCGTCGGTGACACCCGAGTTGGCGATGGCGAGACCGGCAACGCCCTGCCCGCTGGTGCTATGGCTCAAGCCGAATACGCCGAAGTCCCTTCCGCTGGAGGCTGTAGTGATGCCGCGAACGCCAATGCGAGTGTTGTCCGAGGTGCTGGTGTTCTCAGCAAGGATGGCCGCGTGACTCGTGTCCCTGACCACGTGCAAGGTGGCCCTTGGCGCGGTGGTTCCGATGCCGACCTCGCCGATTGGATCGATCACCAATCGCGTGTTGCCACCGGCAGTGAGATCGGCCACCTGAAACAGGCCCTCCTCTGACGAACCAACGATCCACCGTCGGCCCGTTCCCTCCGTTGTGTTTTGGACCTCTATGCTGGCAGAGCCAGGACCGACGTTGTTCGGGCCTGCCACCGTTAGGGGACTTTCCGGTGAGTTCGTACCGATGCCGACGCGGCCGTCGTCGTCAATGACAAAGACGGTCGTGACGCCGTTGTACCTCACTTGGAATTGCTCGAACCCGGAAACATTGTTCGGATCGATGTCGATGCAAAACTGCTGATTGTTCGATCCGCTAACACCGAGCATCGTGCCCAGACTCGTCCCCGCCTTCGCGAGGAGAATGCCCTCGTTGGCGTTGGATGGAAGATCCAAGTGGAGAGCCTTCTGCGGATCCGTCGTCCCGATCCCGACGTTGCCGCGCGTGTAGGAGACATCGTTACCATTCTGATGCCATGGCGCCAGGGAAAACAGGGCGTACGGGGTACCGGTGAGCGGCGGGCGCGGCGACAGCGGGGTGAAGGGCTCGGTGTCGCCGGGATCGTTCGGGCTGCGGACTTGGATCTGCATCCAGCGGGCTTCCCCTATGAACACCGCTGCGCCGAAGTCTAGATCGACGCTGAACAGACCCTTGACCACCGGCACATTTTCAAGAAGCAAGGGCGAGCCGATCGAACTGCCGTCGACCTCGGCGTCGAACAGTTCGAACAGCAGATCGACGTTTCCGTTTAGCGGCGCGCCCGCTTCTTTGAGTTGCCCCTGGTACGTTAGGGTCGTGCCGACCGGCGCACCGGCCAAGACGACCGCTTGGCACGCAAACAAAACGGCTAACAACGATACGAAAGATAATTTGAGCGCATTCATACCTTTGCTCCATGCGGCCACGCAGGATGAAACAGGCCACTGCATCCAGTTCCAAGCGACGAATCGATCCGCTGCTCCTGCAACGATTTGATCATCGGTTTTACACGATGCCATGCGCACGCCGATGATGGCAGCCACCAACGCCGTACCACTATTTTGAGGACGATAATCACGCCGCTTACTCACGCGCTTTTCGAAGTTTTCTGAATCGCCGCCGCCGGCAGCTCTGAAGTGAACCGAGGCCTGCTCAGGGTCCCGTGAAAGCAGCTTGAAACGCTCCAAAGTCGATCATGTCGACGTCGCTGTCACCGTCGGAATCGAAGATCGGGCAGTCGGCAATCACCTTCGGCCCGGTCACGGCGCTTTGAAACCTCGTGTAATCCAGCAAAGAAATCACGCCATCACATGCCACGTCACCGAACGAGCAATCCGGGCTCAAGAAGATGGCGTGCAGCGCGTCGTCAAGGTTGAGCCACCCGATGTTTTCACCCCAGGCGTAGCCGCGAAAGCGATTCTCGCATATGTCGAAGCGGGCCTGTTGCCCGTGCGGCCCCTGGGTGGCGCGAGTATCGAAGTTGATCCAACCGACGTTTTCACCCCAGGCTTTTCCAAACATATCGCCGGTACCGAAGTCGATGTTGACGCCGAAGGTCGCTGAATCCGCAGGGTCGTTGGCGTATGGCCCGCCGCCGTTGCCCAAGTTCATCCATCCGACGTTTTCCGCCCACACGAAGCCCGCCAGATGGGTCGCGGTGACGGCAACGCCGTCGCCCGCCATCGGCGCGTCGTGTTGCCAGTTCGTCCACCCGATGTTTTCACCCCAACCGAACCTGTCGGCAGAATCTATGTTTGAAAGGGAAGCCAAGCCTGCGCCCCCAATTGCGATGAGGGCAATCGGGATGAAGAAAGTCGGTTTCATGAGAATCCCTTTCGTTGCAAGGCTAGCTGCCACTACATTCCTGTTCGCATGACTTGGTTGCTCCTGCCGTCACGATCGACGCTTCTCGGCGGTGCTGTCTGCC
>JADFIX010000023.1:0-10054 GCA_022566435.1 Planctomycetota bacterium | reverse complement strand
GCCGATCTGGAACCACCTCGGATCGATTCTGCCTCGCATGTGAAGTAGGTCTGCGGCCGCCGGAAATCGGATCTCCGATCGCGGGGCTTTTGCACAAACCCATGGCGGACGACGACTTGCACGTTCTTCTGCACTCCGACATCCGTTGCGCTCGGCATCGATGGAGCACTCGGGGAAGCTGCTGCTGGCGGCGCCCTTGCGCGTGCTGTCACCCACTGAAAGCGACATGATGCGGCGCACTACTGTTCCTATGGCTGGCTGCAATTATCACAGTCGTTGTTGAAGAGCGAATTGGCATTGATATCGATATTGTCATTGTTGAAAGCTGTGTTGCCGACGGCCAGGTTACAATCGATCCCGAGCCCCCCGTTGCCGTTGGCGGTACAGCTTGTCACCGTCGTGCCGAAGCCGAGGATACCTTTACTCACGTTGCTGTTGGCCGTGCATGCGGTGATCGTCGAGCCCCCACCCACGGTGATCCCCAACGAGTCGTTTATGCGGACTGCGCACCCCAGGATCGTCGATGAAACGCCGGCACGGATCCCGTCGTTGCCGTTGGACTGCGAGGTGCTGTTGACCACGGTGCTTGCGTCTCCCGTACGAATGCCGTCACTGATGTTGTCTACCGCCGTGCAGTTCACCACAGCGCCGGCGCTGCCCGTGCGAATTCCGACACCGCCGTTGTTTACCGCCGTGCAGCCCGTCACCGTGCAGCCAACGGAAAGCCTCATGGAGATTCCGTCACCGAAGTTTTCCGCAGCCGTACAGCTCGAGACGATGGAACCGGTGCCCACCTGGATCCCGATCAGACCGTTAAAATTGGCCGTGCAGTTCGCGACGCGGTTGTGCGGCCCTGCCACGATTCCATTGCCGCTGCTGCCGTTGGCCGTACAGTCTGTGATCGAACAGCCGTCGCCCGTGGAGATCCCGTCGCCGCCGTTTGGACCGCCGCTGTTCCTGATCGTGCTGGAGGCACCAATCTTTAGGCCGGTCCCGAGGTTGCCGAACGACCGCACGTTCTCGATGACGCTGCTCAGAGCGTTGGCAGCGTCCACACCATCCTCCTTCCAAAAGCTGACGCCACCGTTGCGCACGGTCAGGTTGAAGATAGTCCCCGGCACATGAATTCCGTCCAGCGAGCCGGGCACTCCGATGAGGGAAAAGCCGTTGAGGTCGAGCGTTACATCGCCCGCGGTGACGGTGATGCCGTTTGAACCGGAAACGCCCGTCAGGGAGCCCGTCAGAAAGTATGAACCGCCCTGGTCGATCGTGAACGGCAGCGAGGAGATCGGCGTGCGGGCCTCCACCTGATTCAGCGGCAGCATGGTCGACTCGACCGGCCCCGCCGGCGGGTTCAAATCACCTGCGCTAACCCAGAAAATCCCGCCGAGCGTAGCAGCAAGCATGACCAAGCGGATCGTTCTAATGTCGCAGCGCATAACGTCAATCTCCTATTGAATTCAAGAGTGGAAGCCAGCCAAGCGGATCAGCCATCAACAACGTGCGGCGCGTTCCAAAAAACTCGTCGCGTTGCCGATTCGCCTGTCCGGCACCCACCACGATTATGGGCGAACGCCGATGATGGAAGCTGACGACGCCGAGCCGCTAATTGAGGGACGATAATCAGGCCGTTTTCTCACGCGCTTTCCGCAATTTTTCTGAAGCGACGCCACTTGATATACTTAAGCAGCCAGGGAGAACCTGGACACGAGGCAGCGAGAACAGCATGGCCGAGCCGGACACCGAATTGTTTGATCAGGCGATCGAGGGTGATACCACGGCCCTGCGGACGCTGTTGACGCGATACGGATCCGAGGCACGACGGGCAATTCAGGGCAAGATCGGTAGGAAGTGGCGGTCGGTTCTGGAGGAAGACGACGTGATGCAGGTGACGTATCTCGAGGCGTTCCTCCACATCGACCAGCTCATCGGGCGAAACCCGGCGTCATTCGTAGCGTGGCTGAGAAGGATTGCGGAGAACGTTCTCCGTGACGCAATCAGAGAACTGGAGCGGAAGAAGAGGCCGAATCCGGCCAACCGCGTTCAAACGGTCGTCACCGAAGAATCCTACGTTGCGTTAGTGGAATATGTGGGCGGTACGTCCACGACACCGAGCCGACACGCTCGGCGGAACGAGGCATCTGAAATCATCAAGCGTGCGATGCAACAATTGCCGACGGATTATCGCGACGTCTTGCAACTCCACCAACTGGAAGGGCGATCCGTTTCCGAGGTCGCCACGAAGATGGGCCGGTCGGAGGGAGCGGTGTACATGATTCGGGTTCGGGCACTGGAGCGGCTTCGGTCTCTTCTTGGAGCGGAATCGAAGTTCTTTAGCGATCCTGCGTGACAAACACCTGCGTTTGTCGTCGTAGGAACATGAATACGTCGAGCAAAGCCTAGATGAAGGACAGTACACTCGAAACTGGTGATTCCGAACGCGAGCGGGCGCTCGTGGACGCTGCATGGCGGCAGATGGATGCATCGCCGGAGCAGGCCCGCATGGGCGGGAACGCCCCTCCATTGTTGCGTTCTATGGATGCTCGCGACGGCTTTTCGACGCTGTCCACTGACTCCTTTGCGGGGTACGACCTGGTCCGTGAAATCCACCGCGGCGGACAGGGGGTCGTGTATCAGGCCATTCAGCACTCCACGAATCGCAAAGTTGCGATCAAGGTTCTGAAGGAGGGACCGTTCGCCGGCCCGGCCGACAAAGCGCGTTTCGAGCGCGAAATTCAGATCCTGGGCCAGCTCCAGCATCCCAACATCGTGACCATCCATGATAGCGGTTCGGAGGCCGGTCACTTCTACTTCGTAATGGACTACATTCGCGGACAGCCGCTCGATGTCTTCGTCGCGAGCGGTGACCGGTCGATCGACGAGCTATTGCGGCTTTTTGAAAAAATTTGCGACGCCGTCAATGCCGCCCACCTCCGCGGCGTGATCCATCGCGACCTGAAACCCAGCAACATACGCGTGGACGAAAACGGTGAGCCCCACGTGCTCGATTTCGGCTTGGCAAAGGTATCGGCCGACGACGCCAAGGACGTACCCCAGCAAGTTACCATGACAGTCACCGGGCAATTCATCGGTTCACTCCCTTGGGCGAGTCCGGAACAGGTGGAGGGAACGGCACATCGTGTCGACGTTCGAACCGACGTGTATTCGCTTGGCGTGGTTCTGTTTCACATGCTGACCGGCCGGTTTCCATACAACGTCGCAGAGAATATGCGAAATGTGGTGGATAACATCCTGACGGTCGATTCGCCGAAACCCAGCTCGATCCGCCGGAAAATCAACGACGAGGTTGATACGATCGTTCTGAAGTGCCTTTGCAAAGAGCCGGAGCGGCGTTACCAGAGTGCGGGCGAGGTAGCTCGCGACATTCAGCGCTATCTCGCAGGCGAGCCCATCGAGGCGAAACGGAACAGTACCTGGTATGTGTTGAGAAAAGCCGTCCGTCGTCATCGGGTACCGGCGGCATTTGCCCTCCTGGTACTGATCATGATCGTCGGCTCGGCGATCGGACTCGGTGTATCCTACCGCCGCGAGAGCCGGTTGCGGGCCGAGGCGGCGCGCCAGGCCGACATCGCCCAAGCGGTCAACCAATTCTTGATTGACGATCTGTTGGCGGCCGTCAACCCAGGCGAGCAGGGTCGCGATGTCACTATGCTCGAAGTTCTCGATGCGGCGTCGGAAAGTATCGTCGGCAAGTTCGTCGACCAGCCGCTTGTCGAAGCGGCGATCCGGGAGACGCTCGGCCATACCTACATGGAGCTAGGTGAGTGGAAGACTGCCCTTCCACACGGGGAGCGAGCGCTCGCGATGCGACGCGCTGAACTCGGGTCTGAGCACGCGGACACGTTGTCCACCATCGGCCTCGTGGCCAGGCTGTACCGTCGGATGGCCCGCTACGACGAATCGGAGGCCCTTTTCCGAGAGATGCTCAGTACCGCGCGAGACGTATTGGGCGACGAGCATGATCTGACCACGAAAGCCATGAGCAACTTAGCGGTTCTTTACTGCGAACTGGGGCGATTCGATGAGGCGCTCTTGTTGAATGGCCAAGTGATGAAGATCCGCCTAGAAACGCTTGGCGAGGAGCACAAAGATACGCTGACGTCTCTCAATAATCAAGGATTTTGCTATGACAATCTGGGGCGATACCGGGAAGCCGAGCCACTCTACACAAGAGTCCTGGAGATTCGCCGACGAGTTCTCGGCGATGAGCATCCACACACATTGTATTCGATGAGCAACCTGTCGACCATGTTCTGGAGGCTGGGCCAATTTGATGAAGCAGAGCGCCTTCAGGCAAGAAGAGTGGAGCTTGGGCGTCGCGTGCAGGGCGAGCGTCATCCGCACACCGTCCGCGCTTTGCGCAATCTTGGCGAGATTTATCGCGATTGGCGACGATTCAAACGAGCCGAGCCGCTGCTCGTCGGAGCGCTGGAGACTCAACGGCAACTCACTGGAGACGAACATCCCGCCACCACAAGCTGTCTGGTGAGTCTCAGCAGGCTATACCAGCTTCAACAGAGGTTTGACGAAGCCGAGATTCTCTATGCCCAGGCCCTAGCGATCCGCCGCCGGGTTAGTGGTCCCGAAAACAGATACACGTTTACAGCCATGTTGCATTTGGCGGATCTCTATCTCGATTGGGGGAAATTCGACGAAGCGGAACACGCGCTGAAAGAAGTCCCGCTGGAGTTGCACGGCAAACCGACCGACTGGTGGATCGAGTCGCTGCACTTGAGGGGTTTGCTTGGCAGAGCATACGTCGGGCAGGGTCGGCATGACGAGGCCGAGCCCTTGTTCCGCGAAGCGCTGGCGTTGCGCCGGGAGTCGCTGGGCGAAGTTCATCCGGACGTCAGTCTCTGCCTCGATAACCTGGGATCGTTTCTGTTGACTCGAGATCGACTCGAAGAGGCGGAACCGATCTTGCGGGAAGGCCTCGAAATTCGCCGTGAGCTCTTTGGAGACGGGCACGTCAATCTTGCGACGAGCCTTGAAAACCTGGGTCTGTTGTTCCAGAGGAAAGGAGACTATGGCGAAGCAGAGTCTCTGCTGCTGGAGGTACTGCGGATCCGAGAACGGGCACACGGGGCGAATCATCCAGACACGCAGAAAACGATGAATGGCGTCATCGATCTCTACGAGGCCTGGGGCCGGCCTGAGAAAGCGGATGAATATCGCGCTCGCGTGCCGAGAACTTCGCTCCGGGTGACAAAGAACCACGCGATCGGCTTACCGATATAGTTCTTGCTACGATGGACGAACTTCTTGCGGCACGAAAACTCGATGAGACCGTCGAATTACTCCGGGACGGCCTAAGGGATGGTGGCGGCGTTCTCCGATGTTCGCCGGATTGTCTCAAAAGGCTGGACAAACAACTTAATGCCGTCTTCGCCGACAGATCACCGGACGCCGCCGACTACAGTTCGGTCGAAGAGCTCATTGAGATGATCGGTGATCAGTCTATTTTTATTGATGGGTCGACTCGCGACTTGGAGCGCGAGATACGCCAGTTGGCCGATGGTCACAAGACGGTCGTGTTAGCGCGGAGGTAGAACATTCAGGATGACGTTAAGTCATTGAAGCAAGGACTTACAGTGCTCGAGCACGCGATTCGACAGGATGGCGTCTCGTCAGGACGCCCTGAACTGTTACGCGTGGCTGTGCCTCCTGAATACTACATCCGGGCCTGAAACTGCGGTTTCGGGGGTTTCCACGGCCAGCGCGATTGACCCTTCCAGCTCCTTGGTTACGTTCCTTTGGAGGTCGCGTACACACGTAAAGGTAAAGGGTTTGGGAGCCGGGCATGGGCTGGATACAGATGATCTTCGTTTTTCTTCGATCGCTTCTTCGTAACCAAGCTGAGCTGGCCGCCGAAAACCTCGCCCTCCGGCAACAGCTCGCGATCCTGGAGCAACGTTTTAAACGACCACGGCTCCGGAAGCGTGACCGTATCTTCTGGGCTTGGCTGTCCCGCTTCTGGTCGAACTGGCGTTCCGTCCTCGTCATCGTACAGCCGGAAACGGTCATCCGATGGCATCAGCTTGGCTTCAAGCTTTATTGGCGATGGAAGTCCCGATCCAGGAAACCCGGCCGACCAAAGATCGAGGAGAAAATCCGCAAGCTGATTCAACGAATGTCTCGCGAGAATCCACTCTGGGGAACTCCGCGAATCCAATCGGAACTCCAACTTATTGGCTACGTCGTTTCCGCGTCAACAATCGACAAGTACAGAATTCGCCCTCGAAAACCGCCGTCGCAAACGTGGCGCGCGTTTCTCGATAATCACGCGAAAGACATTGTGGGCGTGGATTTCTTCACGGTTCCAACCGCGACGTTCCGCATACTGTTCTGCTTCATCGTGCTTCGTCATCACCGTCGCACGGTCGTCCATTTCAACGTAACGGCGCATCCAACCGCACGCTGGACGGCTCAGCAGATCGTCGAAGCCTTACCGTATAACGAAGTGCCGCGGTTCTTGCTTCGAGATCGTGACGGCATCTACGGCGAGGACTTCCGCCGACGCGTCAAGCACATCAATATTGAAGAAGTCGTTACTGCGCCACGATCTCCATGGCAAAACCCGTACGTTGAACGCCTGATCGGGTCTATCCGTCGCGAATGCCTCAATCATGTCATCGTGCTCAATGAGGTCCACTTGCGAAGAATCCTGGCGAGCTACTTCGCGTACTATCACGAATCCCGCGCGCATCTGTCGCTGGCACGCAACGCTCCGGTACCACGGCGAGTCGAGCATCAGTCCGAAGGGAAGGTGATCGCGATTCCGCAAGTCGGCGGGTTGCATCATCGCTATCACGGCGCGGCTTGAGCTTTCGCACCGGTTCGCCCGTATCGGCCATCGAAGTGATAATCCGCGCACAGGCTTCCAATCGGCTGGTTGTCGTGCCAAAACGCCCGACACTTCGCATGCACACCTCGTCGAAGATAGCGTATCAACCAGCAAATTAACCGTTCGTCCAAGCCGTCTTTGCTCGGATGGCGTATTCGGGAGGGACAACACAATATACTACACAAAAACGCCCATGCCGGCACGTAAGTGCTTGCAATGAAATGACTTACGAATTGGAGGCGGGGGGAATCGAACCCCCGTCCCGCGACGGATCCGGAAACGCCTCTACGTGCATAGTCGATCGTTTAAATCTCGGGTCCTCGGACGCCGGTCGACAGGCTTCCGGATTCCCCAGCCCGACTGTTGTTTCGCGCGAGCCCGGCCAGGCGTCAGGCAAGCACTAGCCCACTGTCATCGCTGCGCAAAATAGTGGGCGTCTCCCACGCAACGGGCTACCGCTATCTAGGCAGCCATGGCATATGAGTAGTTGCCATATAGGTTTTTCGCCAGGTTTTTTACGAGGCCACCTGACAACCTCGACACGCCACGTTTCCTTCTTCTCGCCCGGTCGAATCCAATCGCCCCCGGGTGTCTGCCACCGTCGCCATGGCCGATGCCTACGCCCGGCGAATCGCCAAGACAGGTTGCCTGACGACGGTTTTGACCCGATTCATCATACGTAGCAGCCCCGAAAAATCAACGCACGATCTCCGTGGAGACCGGGTTACAGGAAAACTTCGGGAACGGTAGGGAGCGCGAGCCACTGCGCGAACTTGTTGTAGGTCTTGCCCACCTTCTGGGAGAATTCGATCCCGCGCTGGGTTCCCCGCAGCGCGCGGTTGAGGTCGGAGTCCTCGTCAGCGGCCTTCGTAAGGAAGCGCTGGAGCTTGTTGAGTGGCTTCTTCAGCCGGCTCTCCCCGTCGCTCGGCGCGACCTCGTCGAGGCTGTGCTGTATGCGCTCGAGCTCCTTCGAGAACGCGGGGGCCACGCCCTCCGGCTCTGCCGCCAGCTCAGAGAATTCGGTCTGGATCGTGGGCAAATCGATCCGCACCTCCACCTTGACGTCTACGGCCTGCGTGACGGTTTGCGTCTGCTGGACGTTCTGATGCATGTGCACATGGATATCGCCGCGCGCGCCGGTGATCCGATCGGTCTCGTCGGCCCGCGACTCGGGGGTCTGGTAGCCGTTAAGCAAGGCCGTCAAGGGGACGTTATCAAAGCTCCGCTGGCACTGAGCCGTTCGGACTCCCTTTCGCTCGGCGCCCAGGAGCGCTTCGTAGTTGAACATGTGCGGACAGTCCGCCGCACAATTGCAGGGGACTCGTGCGTCGATCCGCACGTTCGCGAAGGCGCTGTGGATGTGGTCGAGGTGGCCGCGGATGATCACCAGGAGCTCGCGCTGTCGCTCGCCGTCGATCCGGATCTGGAGGTACTTGTCCGCCAGCCGAACCTTGACCTGGGCCCGCGTACAACAAGACCCAGCGCGAGGACGTCCGCGCGGCCGATGCGCGTGTGTACGACGAAAATGGTAACCTTAGCCGCATCGACAATGGTCTGGCCACACGTCGCGACATCAAGTACGACTATCGCAATCAGATGGTCGAATATCTCGTCGTCGCCACCGGGGTTCGCCACACGTACGCCTACGATGCGCTAGGCCGCAGGGTCGCCCAGGTTGTCGACATGGTGTACGTGCCCACATGTGGGCCCGGATCGGGGGCGCCAGCGACCGCCAAGAGTACCGGTTCGCCTGCGAAGGGGGATGCCACAGGGCCGTACGGCGACAGAGTCTTCACATTGAAATCGAGAACGCGTGACTTTTCAACGAGAATTCGCAGAACAACTCGACGGACGCAGTATCGAATCGACAAGCCACGTCCGAAAGACGTGCGGCACCCATCTTGCTATCATGTCGCCGCGCGGTTTGGAATGATCCAACTCCGCAGCGAAAGGAACACGCCAACACATGGCCGCACGGCGACGACGATTTACGCTCGGTCCCGGTATCCTGGTCACGGCGGCCTTCATCGGGCCCGGCACGGTGACCACCGCCAGTCAGGCCGGTGCGGGGTTCGGCTATGCCCTGGCCTGGGCGTTGGCGTTCGCCGTACTCGCCACGATCGTCCTTCAGGAGATGTCCGCGCGGCTGGGGTTGGTGACCCGCGAAGGGCTCGGCGAGGCCCTGCGCACCACGTTTCGCAACAAAATCGTTCGCTATCTTTCCGTGTTTCTGGTTTTGGCGGCCATCGCTTTCGGAAATGCGGCGTTCGAGATGGGGAACATCGCCGGTGCCGCGCTGGGGGCGGAGGCCATCACCGGCGTGGCGTACAAGTGGTGGGTGTTGGTCATCGGGGCATCGGCGTTCGGCGTGTTGGCCTGCGGCGCGTATCGAATCATCGAGAGATTGCTCATCGCCATGGTGGTCATGATGAGTCTCGTCTTTCTGGTAACGGCGATAAGGGTTCAGCCGTCGATGGGTGAGGTCGCACGTGGAATGTTCGTACCCACGCTGCCGACTGGATCGCTCACCACAGTGATCGCCCTGATTGGCACGACCGTCGTACCCTACAACCTGTTCCTACACGCCAGCGCGGTGCGTGAAAGGTGGCCCGCTTCGATGAACCGGTCGGAAGCAATACGAGCCTCGCGGTTCGATACCGTCCTCTCTGTGATGCTCGGCGGATTTGTCACGCTTGCCATCTTGGTGACGGCCGCGTCGTGCTTCGCACCGGGTACGCAGATCGAATCGGCCGGTGCCATGGCGACGCAACTCGAGCCGCTGCTCGGCAAATGGTCCGGTGCTGTTTTTGCTTCCGGTCTGTTGGCGGCCGGTCTGACGAGCGCGATTACCGCGCCGCTGGCGGCCGCCTACGCCACCGCCGGGGCGCTGGGGTGGTCTTGTGATTTGCGGTCGCGCCGGTTCCGGGTGGTGTGGGCACTGATCGTTTTGGCGGGTACGGGATTGGCCCTGGCGGGTTACCGGCCCGTGCACGCCATTATCGCCGCGCAGGCAGCTAACGGGATTCTGCTGCCGTTCGTCGCTGTGTTTCTGCTGGTGGTCATGAATCGGCGTGATCTTCTCGGTGAACATGTCAACGGATGGCGGGCGAATGTATTGGGGATCGCCGTGGTCGGTACGGCTGCGGGCTTAGGCGGGGTCAAAATCGTCAAAATCCTCGGGTTATGGCC
>JADFIX010000833.1 GCA_022566435.1 Planctomycetota bacterium | reverse complement strand
GATAACAACCCCGATTATTGGCCGACGGCGGGTCAAACAAATCATCAACCCGCTAGCGCAGCCGAAATCTTTCAGGCATAGACCGGTAGGACACCACGTATGTGTAGCTGCATACCAAGAACATGCCTGGTATCCACCAATACAAAGCGGACGTCAGGCCTTCGGCAGGCGCCGCGGCGTTCACTACCGTCATGCCCAGCGCGGGATCGCGGGCCGGTAGGGCGTAGGGATAGATTCCCACCGCGGCACTTGCCACCATCGAAGCCAAGTAAACGGCGGAAGCGCGAAAGGCCATGCGCGACCGACTCCTCTTCAACAATAGGGGGACCGAGATGATGGAGATGATGGCCAACGCTGGAAAGATCGCGACCCACGGACGTGTCTCGAGACCATGAATGATATTAGGCTGCACGATGAAACTCGCGATGGCGGCGAGGATCGATAGCATCAAAACGACCGGCCACAACACGCCGACCACGGACCCGGCGCGTCTTTGCACGGCTTCATCCGTGCGGGCGTGGAGCCATAGCGCACCGTGAAGCGTCAGAGCCGCCAACGCCGCCAGGGCAACGAGCACGGTGTACCAATCCAGAATCCCCGTCTGTGGTCCGACGCGGAAGTCGGTCCAAAGCGGTTCGAAGAAGATGTGTTTCTCGTCGAGCGGAACGCCTCGGACGATATTTCCCAGTGCCGCGCCGAAAATGACGACAAGCAGCAAGCTCGACAACGAAAAAATGACATCCCAGAACTGATTCCAAAGCGGATCGTCGATCTGGTGTCGCAGTTCGATTCCCAGGGCACGTCCCATCAGCAACCAAAGCATCATCATCAGCGGCAAATAGAACCCGCTGAACGAAGCAGCGAATAGCATGGGAAACGTAAACATCATGGTCCCGCCCGCCGCGATCAGCCAGACCTCGTTGCCGTCCCATACCGGACCGATGGTGCGGAGGACTTGGCGGCGTTCCCCGTCCGTCTTCGCCACCACCAGGTGCAGGACGCCCACGCCGAGATCGAAGCCGTCGAGCACGACATAGGCCGCCAGCATCCACCACAACAGACAAAACCAGAGAACTTCGATCGTCACGGGTGCGCTCCCGAATGTTTCGTGTCGAAGTCACCAGACACGGGACCGGCGGTAATGATTCTGAGGGTTAAAAAGCAGTACAAAACGGACAGCATGGCATACACGCCGGCGAACCCCAGTAGAGAAAATATGGCATTCCCGCTGGAGACGTGGGCCGAATACCCGTCGACCGTGCGCATGATGCCGTAGATGATCCACGGCTGTCGCCCGAACTCCGTCGTCATCCAACCGGCCGTGTTGGCGATAAACGGAAACGGCAGCGAGAGCATGAGAATCCACAGTAGCCATCGTGTTTCGAAGAGCTTGCCGCGCCAAAGAAAGACGATGCTCGTCGCCATGATGGCGATGAAGATCGTCCCCAGACCCGCCATGATGTGATACGCATAGTACAAACCCGGAAGGTTCGTCGGCCAGTCCTCGCGATCGAAGGCGGTCAATCCCTCGACCCGAGCCCCCCAGCGTTGATAGGTCAGGAACGAAAGCATACGCGGCAGTACGATCGGATTGTCGAGGTGGAGCGTCTCGATGTTCGGCTGTCCGATGAGTACCAACGCCGCACCGTCTTGGGTGTGGTAATGGCCTTCCATGGCCGCGAACGTCGCCGGCTGGTGCCTCACAACGAGCTTGGCCTGCATGTCGCCGGTCGGAAACGCGGCCGCTACGCAGGCCACAAACCCGACGACGACCGCGACGGACATGAAACGCCGCGCCGCGGCCGGGTGATCGCCGCGCAGGACATAAAACGCGCCAATCGCGGTCATCACAAAGCTGGCGGTAATCGTGGTACCGACCATGGTGTGCATGTACTGCGGCACGGCCCACGGATTGGTCAGGAGTGCGGCGATGCTTGTGAGTAGCAATTCCCCGTCCGGTCCAATCTCGACGCCGACCGGATGCTGCATCCAGGCATTGGTACACACGATGAAATAGCCGCTCAGCCAGGTGCCCACAAAGACGAGCAGGGCGGCGGCCCAATGCCCGCGCGGTCCGAGCCGCTTTTCGCCGAATAGTAACAGGTAGAGGAACGTGGATTCCAAGAAGAACGCGAAGATCCCCTCCATGGCCAGTGTTTGCCCGATGATTCCGCCGGCCGCCTCCGCAAACCGGGACCAGTTCGTCCCGAACTGAAACTCCATCGGGATTCCGGTAACGACGCCCATTACGAAGGTAACGGCAAAAATCTTGGTCCAAAACCGCGCGCCGTCACCCGCCGCCGTGTCGCCGCGTAGCGCGAGTGTCTTCAAGATGAGAATCAGTAGGGCCAGGCCCATCGTGAGCTGCGGAAAAATATAGTGATAGATGATGGTGAACGCGAAGTGCAGTCGGTGAACATCGACGTTGTCCATTCTGCGGCGATCCTTTCGAGAATGTTACTCTTACGCGAGGACGACGCGATGATCAACTGAGAGAGAAACGCACAAAAAACGGGCGTTGCGAACCGGAAGTGGTGACCGCACCGAGGCCTACGGCGCACGCGTATACGGAGGCCCCGGTACGGTCACGCTTCGCCCTGAAGGGGCAGCAAGATGTCAGCCCAGGGCATCGCCCTGGGTCTGCGACGCGCAATAGCAAAAAGCCCTGAAGGG
>JADFIX010000832.1 GCA_022566435.1 Planctomycetota bacterium | reverse complement strand
CAATCGATTACAAGAAACTCTTCTCTCAAACGAACGAGGCGATGCTGGTACTGGATCGTAAGGGGCATGTGGTGGCGGCAAATCCAGTCGCGAGTCGGGTGACGGGATTTTCACATGACCGTTTGTTGCGGATAGGTATCGAGGACCTTGCGGTTCAGCGATGTCGTTTGGATGTGACCAGCGGGTTTCAAGACGCGTTGGAAGTGGGTTATTCTGTCTGGACCGCGACGGTCAACGCCAACGCCGGACAAGAAACGCAGATTGAGTTTCGCGCCTTTGCCTTTTGCACGGACCACGTCGCCGTCACCCTTCGCGACACGTCGCAGGAAACGATGACCGAGCGGACCCTCAAGCAAGCGGTGGAGACCTACAGCTCGCTCGTGCAACTTTGCCATGCCGCCGTTATTTCCGCCGATGCCGATAACCGAATCGTATCGTGGAATCCTGGGGCCGAGCTCATGTTCGGGTACTCGGAGGCCGAGACGATGGGTCAACGAGTGACCCTGTTGATTCCGCAGCGTCTGCGTCGCAAGCATGTCGCGAGATTCAAACGGCGCGCCAAAGCGGCGCTCGATGAGTCGTTCAGCACGTCACTGGAGACAATCGCCGTTCGCAAGGATGGGACGGAGCTTGCCATCGAGGTCAATGTCGCCGTAGGGTCGCGCAACGAAGAGAAAGTGTTTGTCGCCGTCATGCGCGACATCTCCGAACATCGTGAAGTCGTGGAACGTCTGAATGACACGCTACAACGCCTCCGATTCCACTTCGAACGCATGCCGCTCGCTTACATTGTTTGGGACGCGGACTTCGAGGTGACGGAATGGAATCCCGCGGCGGAAAAGATTTTCGGATACCGGAAGTCCGAGGCGCTTGGCAAGACAGCCTATGAGTTGATCGTTCCACCCGACCTCAAAGCGGCGGTCGACGAGATATGGTCCGCTTTGCTCAAGGGCGACTTGAGCAGCCACTCGATCAACGCGAATGTACGGGCCGATGGCAGTCGATTGACGTGTGAGTGGTTCAACACCCCCTTGAGTGATTCTCAGGGCCGTATTCATGGCGTTGCGTCGATGGTCATGGATTTGTCGGAACGTGAAGCCCTCGAAGCGCAGCTTAGAAATACGCAAAAACTCGAAAGCCTCGGTGTGCTGGCAAGCGGCGTCGCTCACGATTTTAACAGTTCGCTGACGGTCATTCTCGGGAACACGGCACTTGTCAAATCCACCGAAAACTTGCCGGCCAGGGTCTACCAGTACTTGGAGGCCGTGGAAGAGGCGGGCTTCCGTGCGAAGGATTTCATCGACCACCTGCTCGCGTACGCCCGCACGGGCCGACATAAGCCGCAGCCGACGAATCTGAATGCCGTCGTCGAATCGGCGCTCACGTTCGTTCGATCGTCGATCAACAAGCGTCACGAACTGAAGTCTCGGCTGGCCAAACAGTTGCCGACGATCCTTGCCGACCACAGCCAGGTGGAACAAGTCATTCTGAATCTGTGTCTCAACGCGGACCAGGCGCTCCACCCGGCAGGGGAGTTGGTGATCTCGACGCGCGTGGTTCGATTGAGCTCTGCGCGGGCGTCGAAGTGCGTGCCCGACATCCCCAAGCCGGGGCAGTATGTCGAGCTCAAAGTCAGCGACAACGGCTGCGGGATGGACGGTGAGACCGTTCAGCGCATCTTTGATCCGTTCTTTACGACGAAAGCGGAGGGACACGGACTCGGGCTCGCCTCCGTATTGGGTATCCTTCGCCAGCACAACGCTGTGGCCTATGTCGATTCGACCGTCGGCACGGGCACCAGCATGCACATCTACTTTCCGGTCCACCGAGAATGAGCGGTAGGTGTCTCCTTTGGAAGCGGCACTTTTCGGTGATTCTCGCGGTCTCGTCTTGGGGGGTGACTTCAGGGCGTTGTGATGGAGTTACCGGAGACCTGGGATTCGAAAGGAATACTGGCAATCGTCGTGTGACCGGTAGGCGATTTGCCTGCGATCAGATCGATCGCGGCTTGCGGAATCCGTTGAATCCTCTCGTAGGTATGCGGTCGCTCGATGCTCAGGTACGCCATCGATCCCGTTGCGCACACTGCTCCCATGCACACGATCAGCAGAAGGGGTGTAATGACGGTTCGGTGGATGAGGAGTCGACGGCGTTCACGGGCGGTGATAATCACGTCAATCGTCTCGAGAAGCGGAAGACCGAGCGAACGGGCGACTTGGCCGGAGCTGCGGTATACATGGTCCAATATTTCGGCCAACACCACAAAAATGATGCCCACGGCCGCTCCGGCAAGCAAGGACAGTAGAAGAACGGTTCGCGATTTTGGATTGACCGGCGTCGCGGAGCCGGAAGCCGGCAAGCCTGGCGACCAGTGTAGCAGTTTGCCCTGTTCATTGACCCGGATGGCCGGTTCAATTTTTGACAGGATCCCCGCCAGATCACCGTGCTTTCTGCGGTTTTTCCCCACCAGTTGCGACACGTCGGCGTATTCTTCTTGAAGCTCGAAGATCTGATTCTTTGCCCTGGCGAGTCGCTCGGTTTCTATGCGGTTGGTTTCCAGGGAAATGTCGCATTCTGCGATCTTGGCTTCCTCGGCAGATATCTGTACGAGAGTGCGTACCCGATCAATTTGAAGCGGATTGGTAGATTCGTCGATGGACGTCACGGTCGGTAGGG
>JADFIX010000831.1 GCA_022566435.1 Planctomycetota bacterium | reverse complement strand
CCTCTTGGGGCTGGACGAACCCGAAGAACGCTTGCCTGAGCTGATCGCCAAACGCCTTGGTCTACCGACGACGGCCATTCGACAATACGCCGTGGTTCGACGATCGATCGACGCCCGCAAGAAGGACATTCGGTTCTCGTATCAAGTCGAAGTTGCGATTGAGGGCACAACCAAGGCGGAGCGCGAGAAATGGAAGCGGATTCAAACGCGAGACATGAGGTGGCTCGAACCGATTGAAACGCCGATGCCGAGCGTCGGCAAGGAGACCATGCCCGAGCGCCCGATCATCATTGGATTCGGTCCGGGTGGCATGTTTGCCGCACTCCGTTTGGCGCAGTTGGGCTATAAACCGTTGGTGCTGGAGAGAGGACGCGAGGTGCGTCGCCGGCACCGAGACATTATGCAGCGGTTCTATAAGGAACGAGACTTCGACCCCTCGTCCAACCTTCTTTTCGGTGAAGGCGGCGCGGGAACCTACAGCGATGGTAAACTCTACACGCGCATTCACGACCCGCTCTGCCGTTGGGTGCTGGAGGCCCTCTACCACCACGGCGCCCAGCCCGACATCCTCATCGACGCCCGACCGCACATTGGCAGTGATCGACTGCCGACAATCTGCACGCGAATCCGTAGCAAAATCGAGTCGCTTGGCGGAGAAATAAGGTTCGAGGCGTGCGTCGAAGACATACGTATCCAGGACGCCGTGAAGTCAGGTTCAAGACGCCGTCTCGTCGAGCTCAAAATAAACGACGACTGGACACCCGCCGGTCCAACCCTGTTGGCGATCGGCCATTCCGCCCGCGATACGATACGCATGTTGCACGAGCGAGGTATCCGAATGGAACCCAAGCCGTTTCAACTCGGCGTGCGCATCGAACACCCGCAGGAATTGGTGGATCGGTGGCAATACGGCCCCGCCGCCGGACATCGGAAATTGGCGCCGGCCGAGTATCACATGGTGGCCAAAGGGGCCTGCGAGCAGCACGGTGATATGTTCAGCTTCTGCATGTGTCCGGGCGGCACGATTCTGCCGACGAACGAATCGCCGGGATTGGTGGTCACCAACGGTGCGAGTCGCTCAGGACGATCGACTAGCTTCGCGAACAGTGGATTTGTCGTCACCCTTGATCCGTCGGCGCTCGGCCTCTCCGCCCTGGATGGACTGGATTTCCAGACGCGTTGGGAGAAACTGGCGTTCGAATGCACGCAAGGAACCTACGCGGTGCCGGCGCAGCGGGCATCGGACTTCCTTGCCGGCAAGCGATCGAGCGGCACGCTGGCCGTCAGTTGTCCTCTTGGTGGAAAATGGGAATCGATCAGAACCGTGATTCCGCAGACGGTGGCCAAGGCGATCGAACGTGCCCTGCCGATGCTCAATACCAAGTTCCCAGGGTTCTCGGGCGACGAGAGCATCATTACAGGCCCGGAAACGAGGGCCAGTGGCCCCATACGGATGGTCCGTGACGTCGAAACACGTCTGGCACAAGGCGTCGACCTGCTTTACCCTGTCGGTGAGGGTGCAGGCTACGCCGGTGGCATCATCAGTGCGGCCGTGGACGGCATCAAATCGGCGGATACCATTATCGGGCGCTACGCCCCCGGGCACTGAAGTGCCTGCGACTACGGTTTTTTGGGGAAATGCTCGAATAGAAAGATGACGAGAAAGAGAACTGGACCATGACCGAAGATTTCATCATCGGATCCAAGCTCGCCGATCTCGTGGATCGCGTGGTCCGCAGCTACAAGTCGGACGACCGCACACAACACATCGATCGGGTCTACCTGCCCGCGCGGGACGACATTGTCCAGCTCGTACGCGATCTGATGGAACTGGTCTATCCGGGTTTCATCGGGCGGCAGCACTTGACCAAACACAACGTCGCCTTTCATGTCGGCGACCTCCTGCCGAGAATCGGTGAGGCCGCCTTTCGCCAGATTCACATGTGTCTGTGCTACATGAGCGAGTGTGAAGATCCCGAAGCATCCGCGACGAATCAGTGCGATGAAGAGGCCCGCCGGATTACGGTGACGTTTCTCGAGAGCATCCCGGAGATTCGCGACGTTCTTGCCGGGGATGTGCAGGCCGCGTACGACGGGGACCCGGCCGCTTTGAACGCCGATGAGGTCATCCTGGCCTATCCGGGGCTGCTGGCGATCAGCGTTCACCGCCTAGCGCATAAACTTTACGACCTGGATGTGCCGTTAATGCCTCGGATCATGTCGGAATGGGCCCACTTGCAGACGGGCATCGATATTCACCCCGGGGCCCGAATCGGGCGGAATTTTTTCATCGACCACGGCACGGGCGTGGTAATCGGCGAGACCACCGATATCGGCGAGAACGTCAAAATCTATCAGGGCGTCACGCTCGGGGCACTTTCCTTTCCCAGAGACGAACGTGGACGGATCATCCGCAAGGCGAAGCGCCACCCGACGGTCGAGGACAACGCCACGCTCTACGCGAACGCCATCATACTCGGCGGAGAGACCGTGATCGGCGCCAACTCGGTCGTCGGCGGCTCGGTCTTCGTCACCTCGAGTGTGCCGCCGAACTCCGTGGTCACTTTCAAACCGCCGGAGCTGCGGGTGAGGACCAAAGATCCCGCGAGACCGAAGGATGAGCCTGAAAAAGCAGTCCGACAAGAAATGCCGGACTATGCGATTTAGAAGGAATTTGC
>JADFIX010000830.1 GCA_022566435.1 Planctomycetota bacterium | reverse complement strand
GCGTGCATTATGTTTGGTATTACACCTATCGTCCCGTGGGTCCGGATCCGCGACCGGAACTCGCGCTGCGTCCGGAACAGGTGCTGAAGGTTCGGCGGTTCGTGACCAAGACACGAGGTACCAAGCCGATCGGCGTCGTGGACGCATACTGGGACGACAAGGGTCAGGCATTGTGTCCGGCGGCTACCGGCATCAGCCACCACATCAGTCCGTGGGGCGATATCGAGCCGTGCCCGGTGATTCAATTTGCCAATGAAAACATTAGCGACAACGACGGCGATCTGTTCAAAACGATGACCGAGTCGCCGCTGTTGCAGGACTTCCGCCAAACGGCGGCGAAAGCGACGCGGGGATGTGTGATTCTCGAAAGACCCGATCTGCTCAAGCAGGTCGTAGAGCGCCACGGAGCGAAAGATACGACGGCGCGAAAAGCTGCGATGCAGGAGCTCGAAGCGATGGAATCTCGTAGCAGCCAGCACGATCCCGAGCATGAGGTGCCGGAAGAGCATTGGCTCTATCGCTTCGCGAAGAAGAACTGGTTTTTCGGCTTTGGCGCTTATTCCTAGGAGGATGTTTCAGAACTCGTGCGACTATCGCCGCCGCTGCCGAGCCGCATGCTTCAGCTTGCGCGGTACTGCGAAGGCTCGTGCGATGGTTTGCTCTCGCGGCACCGCGCAGGCTAAAGCCTGCGGCTCAGTCAGTCGTGGGATTTATGAAACACGGTACTAAGATTGGGTGTCTAGGGATTTCTGGCCGGGATTCGTCCGACGGGCGGACCGGTGGAGGATGTGGGATTCATGGTGACTCAAAACAAGTTCCGTTCGCCGGAATTGAACACTGCACCGCGAAACGATTCGGAAGTGCAGCGAGACCAAACGCACCGCGGACAAGCCAACGCCGTGCCCGATGGTGATCGAAGTCTTCCGCTCATCACTTTGCCGCCGCGTCTGCCCAAGCAGTCGCAGCGGCGAACACAATCCAATATTCCCAACGATCGGGCCAGACGCGACCGACTTCGCGAAGTCGCGGCGAAGGTCGTGGCAGAGGAAAATGCCGTGCCCCCGCTGACGATGGATGAACTCACAGCCCTCACGGCCACGGTTCGCGAGCGGGTCGGCATCGACGGTACCTACGACGACTTTCTGGCGGTGATCATCAGTAACGAGGCCTGGCGGGAATCGGTTGCACGGGTGCCCTACGACCGTCGTCTCTTGCTTGTCCCGAAGTGCCTCCGCGTAGAGGAGGTTTGTCCGGCCCCGTTTGACGAATTCGGTCTGCTTTGCAAGGAATGCGGACTCTGTTCGCTACATGATTTGACGGTAGAAGCTGAGCGTCTCGGTTATGCGGTGTTGGTGGCGGAGGGGTCGGCCATCGTTCGGAGTATGATCGAGACCGGAAAGATCGAGGCGATTGTCGGCGTCAGTTGCCTCAACGTACTGGAGAAATGTTTCCCGCACTTGGAAGCTGCGGCGGTGCCGGGCGTCGCGATACCCTTGTTGCAGGACGACTGCGTGAACACGTCGGTTGACCTGGACTGGGTGTGGGATCTTCTGCACCTGACATCGGACGACAAGACCTATCGTCTCGATCTGGACGCCCTGCGGGACACTGTCGACGGTTGGTTTACGCCGGATTCTCTGGCGACCATCATGGGCACCTCGCGCGGACGAACGGAAGAGATGGCCCAGGATTGGGTGGCACAGGCCGGCAAGCGATGGCGGCCTTACCTCACCGCCTGTGTCTACATGGCATTTTCCAGTCATTCGAATGAAGCCCCGCCCCCGATCCCTTCGGATCTCAAGAAACTGGCGGTGGCGGTGGAATGTTTCCACAAGGCTTCCTTGATCCACGACGACATTGAAGACAACGATGATCTCCGCTACGGGCAAAAAACGCTTCATGCCCTGCATGGCGTTCCCGTGGCACTGAATGTCGGCGACTTCCTCCTTGGGGAAGGCTACCGATTGATCGGCGAGTTGGATGTGCCGGCCGAGCAAACGGCCGAAATGCTCCGCATCGCCGCCGCCGGACATCTTACGTTGAGCCGCGGTCAAGGGGCGGAACTCTGTTGGGCGAACGATCCTCAGCCCTTGTCCTCGCTGGAGGTGTTGGACATCTTCCGTCAGAAGACGGCTCCGGCGTTCGAGGTGGCCTTGAGGTTGGGCGCCGTGTACGCCGGCGCCGATGAGGAAGTCCATACCGCGCTAAGCGAATACAGCGAGGCGCTGGGCATCGCTTATCAGATTCGGGACGACCTGGAGGACTTCACCGGCGAAAGCGATTCGAACGACTTGGCGGACTTGCGACCGTCGCTTCTGTTGGCGATCGCGCAAAAGCGTGCGAAGGGCGAGCCCGCTAAGCAACTCATCTCGTCGCTTTGGCGCCGTGAGATTCCTTATGCGGGTGTGGCCGACGACGTGATGAAAGTATTCGAGGAAGGCAGCGTGGTGGAAAAGGCGACGGAACTTCTCGCGGCCTACCGCGATCAGGCGACGCGTTCGCTTCGTTACGTGCCGAACGCGACTTTGAAAGGCCTGCTTCGTCGCGTGGTCGGCAAGATATTCCCGCAAGCCTTGATCGAGGGGTACTGCAGTGAGTTTGAGGCTCGAAATGCTGCAAGTGGCGCGTCTGGCGCCGAACATGCTGCATGACGCCACCGAGCGCGTTGTCGAGTTTCTC
>JADFIX010000829.1 GCA_022566435.1 Planctomycetota bacterium | reverse complement strand
GGCCTCTTTTAGCAGCTCGCCCAGTTTCGCCTCCAAGTCCAAATCACGAAGCAATTTCACTTCATACCCTTTCAACCCGTGCGCGTCGCGCCACGATCGACCACAATCTCTTGAAGACTCACGTCGACGGGGCGGGGCCGAGTTGGCGATTGGAAATCGACGCCCGCCGACTCGATGAACATGCCGCAGGACGCCTTTACATCGAAGCCGACTCGATCGATCACCTTTACTTTCGCACCCGGCAGACGACGGCGCACAAGAGCGACGTTTCGACAGATCGTGGATTCCGCTGATTCGGTTCCGTGCATGACGGAGTACGAATTGTATCGCACCACGTTTACGTCCACGTGAAGGCCGACGTCGTTGACGGCGTCGCAGATGAGAGTAACAGTTTCCTCATCATCATTCTCGCCGCGAATGAATGCCCAATGCAGCTTCGGAACT
The DNA here is from genome assembly GCA_022566435.1 of Planctomycetota bacterium. Lineage (GTDB taxonomy): Bacteria > Planctomycetota > Phycisphaerae > UBA1845 > UBA1845 > JADFIX01. Next base: position 2,238 of record JADFIX010000829.1, on the reverse strand, counting down.
ACGTGCGTGGCCTGCTGGTATTCCGACAACATGCGAAGTGAGCATTTCGCCGGCAATGCATTGGGCAGCCACCGTTTTCTGAATGACGGACACATGCTGTATATTGAGTAATCTTCGGGCGCGTTGCGGGAAAGATTCGCTCAAGGGATTTACCTCGGAGCGAGACCGGCATGATCGTCGAAACCAAGAAAAGTGGATGCAATTCGCGTTGCCTCGCTAGATTTGCTAGCTCTTGAAGAATTCTCGGGCTGTCTCTGCATAGATGAGGATTCGCAAGCGGCTCGCCGCGGGCCATGAAATTGAAGTGAACACGTTCGGCGGGCTCACCTTGACGATCGTACCACTCAAGCACGGTCGCAGCCTGCCTGGTCAGGTCGTCTACCGTTGCGTTGCGCAGCCTCGTCTGCCCGCTGGCCGTGAGGTGACACATGTGGCATCGGTGGGCACAACCCGACTGCGACGACAAATACACCACAAGCTTCTCTCGCGTTCGGCGAACGTATCTCGCTTCAAAGAATCCACGATCACCAGCTTGCCAGACGAAATTCACGGAATTGTCATCGCGACTCTTGAAGATCATGATTCGTTTCCGTTCGCGCGGTCTGCACCGACACCGCTCGCCTGCTGCGTCGCTTACTGCCGCATTGAACCGGACTGGCGGCCCATGTCAATAGACCTCGGTTCCCGCTTCTGGATTGTCCGTACCACGTACTTGTCATGTGAGCTGACGATTTGTTGTTTTGAAGCATGCGAGGGTTCCCTGAGATGCCACTGCGTCGATCGCGATGGGATTCGCGTTACGCCGGCCCTCTTACCCCCGGCCGCTGGAGTTTGACTGTAAGGCGGGGAGCAAGCGACGGAGCGACGACGGAGGGCACAGGGATATCAGAGTCGCCGGGCGATCAACACGATCATCGTCGATGCACTAAAAGACATGGCGGCGCTTCGCGTGGCCATGGCACCCGAGCGGCGCTGTGCTTCCGGCCTTACAGCCGGATGGCGGCCGTAGGCGTGACCATTCGAGAGGAATACAAGGTCGTCCGACTAGCCACAAAATCCGAGAGTCCGAGCTTTTTTTCGTAGCCATTCGGTTGATTACGGCGAATTGAATCCGCTTGCGGAACGCCTCGAAATCGTTGACCGGTTAGGTATCACCTCTGCGGCGAACTCCTGACTGAGCCTGGCCATGATTGCGTCAAGGGTGAGCCCCCCTTGGCGGAGTTGGTAGCTACGAATAAGAACATTCCGATCAGTCTTCTTTGGCATCTGACTCCTATTTGCAAAAAAGGATGTTTTAACGCAACTACACTTCTATCTTGAAGGATACTCTGAGATATTAGATAATATTTACATGCCGTGCTGGGCTATGTCAAGGAATTGGGAGGTGGAGAAGATGACCAACTGGGAGACAGTTCCACAGAGAGGGTTCAAGGCGGTATGAAAGTGGACAAGGCGGTATACACCGTGCCGGAAATCGGGCAGCTCCTCGGGATCAGCCGGAACCAAGCATACGAAATGGCTCGTCAAGGTCGAATCCCCACGATCAAATTGGGGAGGAGGCTGCTCTGTCCGAAGGCGGCAGTCGACCGGTGGCTAAGCGAGGCCGGGTTGGGGCACGAAAATGGACAGGGCTGACCCAATGATGACTGTAGCCCTAGACTACGCTGCACGCGGCTTGGCGGTATTTCCGTTACGTGGCAAGATGCCCGCCATCCTCAAGGACGACGGAGGCCACGGTCATCGAGATGCCACCACAGACCCCGCCCGCATCCGGTCTTGGTGGAAGAATTACCTGCGAGCGAACATTGGAATAGCAACCCGCGCCTCGGGGCTTCTTGTCCTGGACGTGGACCCTCGTCATGGTGGAGACAAACGGCTGGCAGGGCTAGAAGCGGAATATGGCCGTCTGCCGCATACATCGGAGGTGAGGTCCGGAGGCCAAGGGCGGCACATCTACTTCAAAGCTCCAGATGATGACAATCTTCCCCGCAGGTCGAACGCCCTGGGTGCGGGTCTGGACCTTCCTAACTACGTAGTAGCTCCGCCCAGTATTCATCCTGACACGCACCGATCATACATTTGGGCAGAACTGTCGCACCCTGACGACATGGCCATAGCTGAGATCCCAGCTTGGCTTCTGACACTCCTGACATGCAAACCTCGGCCGCAGCGAACGCGACCCCTCGAACAACCTCCGGTTGGCTGGGTCTGGTTTACTCGGCCATTATTAGCCGCATC
>JADFIX010000828.1 GCA_022566435.1 Planctomycetota bacterium | reverse complement strand
GGAACTACACGTTGATGATAACCGAAAACTCGTCGGTGTGGGATGAGAGATGAAAAGAATCGCGATTCGTTGAAAAACAACCGCTTGTGAAAACAAACGCCGGAGGCGGCCTACTTGGATCGCTTGCGCGCCAAGAAGAATCCGGCACCGCCGCCGATGGCGGCGACGCCGAGCGCCCCGCCAGAACAAATCAACAGGTTGTCATACGCGGTTTGCAGGAGCGAGGGCACGACCCCGCGGACCATCGCCGCGCCCGCCAGCCCTGCGAACCACATGACGACCACGGCGACAATCATCGCCGCCGTAAGACCGGTCGCGATCGCGTCCGGTCCGGCCTCGGACGCACCGGTGGCCGCGAGGGCCGCCGGAACCGGTGCCTGTTGGTCCTCCTCGAGGGCGACGTCGAAGGCCTCTTCCTTGCCTTCCTCGGGAATGGCCTCGTCGAGGCCCGGCCTGGTGTCTTCAGCTGCGTCGGCAGTCTCGTCATCTGCGGAGTAAATCTCGTCGAGAAGTTCAGCCCCCAGCGATGTGTCGTCACTCTCTTTTGTCAGATCGAGAATGCCGGAACCGCTACCGATCCCATCGATGCCCAGACCTCCCACGTCGGTGACGGCGGTTTGGGCGAGCGGGTCCACCGCCTCGTCGAGCTCATCGTCGTCGAACACGTTCATGCCAACGGACGCAACGACGCTGTCGCTTTTCTTCTTGGCCGCGGAGCCTTCCTTGCCTGCGGCCGTCCGAGCGGACGTATCGCCAGAATCGAGCTCTTCCAGGCTGAGAATGTCGCTTCCCGAGCCGCTAAGGTCGATCCCCGAATCTTCTACCGGTTCGAGGATGATCTCACCGCTGGCACTGGCCGACGTCATGGACGAATCGGACTTGGAGGGTGCGAGACCGTCGATCTCCTCCACTTTATAATTCACGTTGTCACCGTCGCGGAACTCCCGCAATTCGCCCGAGCGAACCATGCTTTTCAGATCGGCTTCGGTCTTGCCGAGCTTTTCGGCGGCTTCGGTCGCAGTGTAGAACATCTTAGCCATTGGCAGAAACTCTCTCTTTAGCAGGTGCCCGCTCCGGTGCGGTCAGGGCATGTTACTTTCACTCGACTGTAGCCGGTAGGCTCGCTGATCCTCGATCATTTTCTCGACCACCTCGGGTGGCAGATTACAGGTGTTGTAATTTTCCAGGTAGCGATCATATCGCCAGGTTCGTGCTGAGGCCAGCTTCAGGCAGCCCCGCGCCGGCACGTATTCGTAGGTCCACATGGTCATGGCGTCGACATCCACCAGATAAACGCCAAAAGTGGATTTGGTCAACTGCCCGGTAAAGGCGAAAACACCGCGTGCCCCGGCACTAGTGACCGGCTGACCCATCGCAGAATCGATCAGGCTCGGCGGCCAGGAGGGACCATCCGATCTCGCCACAAGGGTGGTTGCGATCACCACCAAGGCGATAGCGATCACCCAGAAGACCGGATGAGGCGCACGCCTAGCCGAAAAACCGGCCTGCCGCTCAGAATGTGGTCGATTCGCTTGATCGATCGCTCTTACCTCCGCCGGATGCGTGATTGAAACGCACTCGCGCTTTTCGGTAAACGGTGATTCAACTTACCCCAATTGTCATTATAGCCGCCTTGGAAGGCCGTACAACCCGCCGTGGCCATCTTAGCGCCCTCGCGAAACCACTCGGCCCGCCGGCCATACACCATCAGATTCTCAAAGTCGTCAATTACAGCTTCATCGGGACGGATGATTCACGTTTCTGGGGCGTGCGCGTGGCTGATCCACGGATGCGAGTCGCCGACGCCCTGCGCAAGCGATTCATTCCACCAGACCCGGTGGTACTGGCCACCGAGTGGCCGGCGGTTCATTTTACTGAATTTTCGTATGGTTTGCCGTGTGTTTTCGGCTCGGATCGGTGATTCCGATACCACGTCGTGTGGAATGCTGGTGGACCGAAACGAGGCCTCGGATAAAATTGCCCGAGGCGCGGGCTCGATTCGCAGCTTGCCGTGCTGCGGAAACAACGGGTTTGAAGGCTCTTTATCGGACCGATCGACGTCGGTTCGGTGGAACTGCGCGGCATAGGGGGTAGGTCGATCATCTTGAGACGTAGAGTCGTCATTCTTTTTGGTGCTTCATGTTTGACGGTCGGTTGCGTGGCGCTTGTGCCGCCCGCGACGGATGATGCGTCATCGAGCGATCTTCCGAAAGGTGTCGTGCTCATCGGGGAACACGAGTTTCGGGTCGAGATCGCGGATACCAATGCCTCTCGTACGCAGGGGCTGATGGATCGCACGTCGTTGGCCGACGACGCCGGCATGCTGTTCATCTTCGACCGCCCGGCGGATCTTTCGTTTTGGATGCTCAATACGTCCATTCCTCTGGACATCGCTTTTATTCGAGAAGACATGACCGTCTCGTCGATCGACACCATGACGCCGCATTCCCTCGAGTCGCATTTATCGATCGAGCTGGTCCCGTTCGCATTGGAAGTGCCGGCCGGTGAATTCAGCCGCCGCGGGATCGAAGCGGGGGATGCGGTGGTGTTCGAGTGGGTGGTGCCGGAATAGTCTCGTCATGCGCTTCTGAAACGGCGGTCGCCCCGGCAAACACGTTTCGCCCCGCGTAGGGTGCGTCCCGGACCTCTGCTGTAAACATCATCGCTTCCCCTTCGGAGAGCG
>JADFIX010000827.1:1674-2684 GCA_022566435.1 Planctomycetota bacterium | reverse complement strand
ACTGGTCCGCTTGCGTACCGCGCTGCAAACGAACTTGAAAGGCTGCCTCGAAGAAGTGGCGTAATCCTATGGAACCGTTCGCAATTTCAACTAAGAATGGCATTGACCCCCATGACTAGATGTTCGCGAGGCGTTTTGTCGAGGATTCCCCGGAGTAATTCGGTTGACTCCTGCCTCTTATCATCGCGAGAATGAATTAGTCTGGCGCCGTACAGAAAGGCATCTAGAAGTTCCGCTGTCGGACAATCCACCTTAATGAGTCCTGGCCAAGGGCGACCGTTCAGTATTCCGTTAAAGTTTGACTTCTCTACCTTGACCCACTCAGCCTTGATAGGGCCTTCACAATGCCGGATGTACGCTCCGCAAGCCCGATTGAAGAGATCGTCTTGTTTGTTCGATGAGAAGAGCTGCCGGAAAAGAACAAGGATGCTCAAAGCAGCTTCGGTCGAAGGGAAGGACGATGAGGCAATGTCGCCCTTGTCAAACTGCGTTATTGTGAGGGGCGCAGCCATCCATGTACTGTCGCGGATCAAATCGACGACTTGGAAGAATTGAGCCATCGTGTTAGCGGTGTCGACAGACCATCCTTCTCGATCCTTCGGAATCGTAGGTCCGAGTCGTGTCACGCTCTCGGGCTTCCCGAATATGATTGTGGTCTTACCGCCAGCCATTTGATCGTGCATTTCGATCTCTGAGATCTCGTTTCCGAGTTCGTCTTCGAAATATTGACCCATCAGCGACACTGACTCCATCGAGCGATGTTGTCCACTCTTAAAGAAGGATTCGTGAGTTTCTTTCCACTCCTCTGAACTGCATTCCTTGAACAAGTGTCGATAACGCAGAATATCTCGACTCGTGCCAGAAATACCGTGGCTGATGGTTAATGATTCTGCGAAAACGCCATCAGGCGCGGATGGCGTTGGAGGCTTTCCACCCCGAATAAGTGCTATAATAATCGCCTTTTCTTCCTCTGCGGTTCGATTTTCATCAAGAATGAACCAACGTGTGTA
>JADFIX010000827.1:0-1664 GCA_022566435.1 Planctomycetota bacterium | reverse complement strand
GATTTGGTTTCCGTCTATCAAAACACGAGATTGGCCACGATACAAGAACATCCGATGGTTTTAACACTACAGCGCAAAGTTGCTTGCGGCTCCGCGCGTAAGTCCGGTATTTGCAAGAGGTTACGAGTCGCAAGAACGTTTCCAGGACGTATCGCGGGGTTGGAGCGGTGGCGCGGGGCTGCGGTCTGCATTCGTAGTGTTTGCTACATCGGACGTCGGACCCCGTCAGTACAACCTTGCGCTGTAGTGTTAAATGATTCGTTTCCAATCCCTGAGCGCGATTCCTATCACCGGCTAATGAAAGGCGGACCAAGGCCAAGTTTACTCGGGAGGGTGCAGCTAATCCACCGTCGCGCTCCTGAGAAAGACGAACTGGTGAGCGGGAAGCGTCTTCCCGGATTGCCGATCAGGCTGGTCGATCCACAACGACGTCCACCCGAAGGGCTTCGATTCGTACATCGCCATCGGCGGACGGCAAGTTGGTCGCGTCTGTAAAGGCGGAGCGCACGGATTGCACCAGTCGATCTCGATCGGCCAACCAATCGGCCGGCACGTCGCACACTTGATCGCCACGGCGGCAGACGAGCCGCCGCTCGAACACGACGTCGTCGTGATCCAGCCCGGTCTTCGGCAGCGCCCGCGCCGCGCGATCGAAGAGCAGGCCGAACTCGCGCCGCAAGGTCTCGAGCGGTAGATCATGGAGCGAGAAAGCGACGTCTTGGGTCACCGAGAGAATCGTCGTAGCTGCGGGTCGGTTCGTCATGGCGGACATCGCGATCGAAACTATCAGCCCGGCAAGTCGAGCTGGTAGTCGCCCATGTATCCCTTGGCCTGGCAGTGGTCGAATAGTTCGTCGACCGTACGGAAAATGCGTGTGGCCGTCTCTGTGACGAAGGGCGAAGGCTCGCATGTGGGCGTCCAGACGACGAAGACTTCCTTCGTGCTCTCGTACGCATGTTGCAGTTCGCGTTCCACACCGGACGAAAGAACCGGTCGACCGTTCGGTAGGGCGGGAATGTAACTCACGATCATGTCCGATTGTTCGATGAGTTTGAAATCCCTTGCGTAAATTTGGGCATCAATATCGGGTGCGATGGTTGTGATGTCAGTGACCTTGAGCGTGATCTTCCGCCCGTTGACCGGCAACGTGACTTCGTCCTCGCCGCGTTTGGTAGCCTCACCGGCCTCGTTCAGGAGTTGCTTCTCGTCGAGATCGGCCGGATCGAACGTGATGAAATGATCCGCAAGGGCGTCACGGAATCGCTCGATTTCCGCGAGCACCTCGGGCATGTCCAGCACATGGGTCATCGGAAACGAGGGGTACACGCGCTTACGGCGCGATTCAAACATCAGCCGGAAAAACGATTGCGCGGCGATCCGAGGATTGCTGATAGACATGACATAGGCATATCCATATCCCGCAACGGCTTCGGCCATCGCTTCGGTGACGACGATCTCTTCCTCCCGCCAGACGAGGATGTCCTTGAGGGTGTGTCGGATTTCGTGCTCGCGATCCAGCTTCTCATGAATGGCGTCCACATTGTCGAGGAGCGTGATGTAGAGATCGGCATCGAACGCCGCCATTTGAGAATGATCGTACGCGTGGAAGAGCCCGTGCTTCCAACGGAAGGTGGCGTGGGTATTGACGATGATGTTCGGTGCGG
>JADFIX010000826.1 GCA_022566435.1 Planctomycetota bacterium | reverse complement strand
GACGCAGATGGACCGGATGGAAGGCTGTCCCCACCCTTCCCCATAATCCTCGTTGCCTGAGTTCCATGTAGCGTTTTTCCAGGAGTTTTCAATCTATGCATACCGTTGCCATCCTGAGCCCCGGAGATATGGGCCACGCCGTGGGCCAACTCCTGCGAGAACATGAGCTGCGGGTGGTCACCTGCCTGGCTGGCCGAAGTGCCCGCACCAGGGCCTTATCGGAGAAGGCAGGGATTGTCGATCTATCCAGCATGGAGGAGATGGTCTCCCAGTCCGACGTCATTCTCTCGATAACGGTGTCCGAAGTGGTGCCCGATGTTTGCCGCATGGTGGCCGGCGCCATGCATGCCACCGGTGCAAAGCCCCTGTTCGGGGATGACCGATAAGTACCAGTGGAATGAACTTGAAACGCTTACCGCCGGCTCTCTGCGCGGTGGCCGACGATCGTAATCTCGCGACCGACGCCGCACTCGCGGAAGCACTCCCGCTTCTGGATGAGCAACTACAGCGGGAGGTGTGGGATTTGCTCGTCCGGCGGGGGCACGAGCCGACGCTCGCGGCCATTGTGGCTAGATTCGGCTCTTTCAATTGCACCTTGCAATCGCTGATCGTGGCACGGGCGGAATCGCTCTTGGGCCCGGTTCGATTGTCCATGGAGAATTCCGATACCACGACGCTCGCCGGGGCGATCGCCATCATCGCTCACAGTGGGTACGGGCCCCTCATCTACCTGCTCGCTGATGCGATGCGATCTCCCGACGGGCGGACACGAAGGCTGGCCGGCGCCGCGCTGTCCAGGATTTGCATGCGGGTCGTTGATTGTGCAGAAGTCGACGGGTCCGCGGAAAATGGGGGGCTGACTCATGACCCCACCGTCGATCACGTAGGCAAAGCGCTCTGTCGCGCCGTGCATTATTGGGAAATTCACCGGCAGCGGAAGATCATGAAGTCGGCGCTGTGGTTCCCATCCCGAACCATGAACGCGATTCGAAAGAAACTCGACGAACCGCGTTCCCAAGTGGCCCGCGTTTTGACAGAGATTCTCGCCGAAGCCGCGGATCCGCGGCTCGCTGAATTCACCGTTCGAGCACTGGGCGAAACGAATCTGCAGTCTGCCGCGGCCACTGCGATTGCCGAGTCCACCAATCCGCGGTTTATCCGCGCATTGCTAGACCACACTTGGCTGCTTTTGGACCAGGGAATCGCAAGGGGCCTTCGTCGGTTACGGCGTATCAATTGGATCGACGACCGACCTGAGCTGCTGGGCCACGTAGGCGACCGCGACGCCGAGCGCATCGTGACGTGGATCGCGACGGGCGGTGGATCGCAGCGGCAGAAGATGGACCGGTTCGGCGAACTTCTCCGGCTTGAGAAGTCGACGCTAGCGGAGGCTGTTCTTCGGCAGTTGATCCGGGATGCCTCGTCTGAGTCGACCGAGATGTTGGGAAAAATCGCCGGCCGATTTTCCGGCGATTGTGGGACGCTTTGCCGGCAAGAGTTGCGGCGTCGTGGATCGTCCACGGCGGCCGGCGGCGAGGTCGACACAAGGCCCAACGCGCCGGACGGCGGCGTTCAGACTCTTTTTTCGACGTTCTGGGACCGATTCGACCAGGGCGGCACCGATGAACTGAGATCAACCCGGAAGGCGCTGCTGCGCCACCGGGCCGCTTTGCCAAGGCTCCTGAGGGCTCGTTTGGCTTACGGTGATCCGGCGGCGAGGCGGCGGACTCTTCGGGTCATGGCCGAACTCGGATTGACCAAAGAGCTTGACGAGATCGTCTATCGTTCAGCCCATGATCCGGATCCGATGGTTCGCGGGTGTGCGATGTACCTTCTGGGCCAACTGCCCGGACGTGCGGGTGCCAGAATTCTGCGCCAGGCGGTCAATGACCCCGACGCCCGCGTGCAGGCCAACGCCATCGAAGCGCTCGACTTGCTGGATTGGCCGGAGCGAACGGCAGTCACGGCCCCGAAGTTGCGGTCCGCCCATCATCGCGTGCGTGCCAACGCCATCAAGTCTCTCTTGCGAACGGAAAGCGTGGAAGCGGGCGATGCGTTGCTGGACATGCTGGATCATACATCGGGAAGCCATCGTCTCAGTGCGGTTTGGGTGGTGGAGTCGGTCAGGCTCAAATCCCTTTCGACTCGTATGAAGTTGCTGAGCCGGGAAGATCCCGACGATCGCGTGCGGCGTCGCGCCGCTTCTACGCTCGAGCGACTGGGAGAAACGTACGAACTAGCGGAAGTCTGCTAGTCCTAGCGGCGGATGCAGGCGTGTGTTGGAAGAAAGCGGAATGTGGGTTGATGCGGAAAATAGGGTTTTGGCGCTGACCCCGATGCAGCGGTCTGTACGCGACTACTTCGAAACGGGCGGTGCGATCGGCACAGTCGTCTTGGCGATTGCGATGCTGGTTGGCGTGGTTTGGCTGACGGGCCGGTTGTCGGAGTTATTGCGACGTGCGAGACAGCGATCCATTCAGCCCGACGACCCGAAGCGGCTGTTTCACGACGTGCTGGCGAAACTGGAGCTCACGCGGGGACAACAGCGGTTTCTGCGGGTCTTGGCCAAGCATCACGCCATGGCCCACCCGACGACGTTGTTGTTGAGTGAATCCTTCTACGATCGATGTGTGGAGAAGAGTTCTCCGTCGCCTGGATACCGCGCTGCCGGCGACACCTCCATCGC
>JADFIX010000022.1 GCA_022566435.1 Planctomycetota bacterium | reverse complement strand
GCTCCCGAACGGCTTCGGTGTCGATCCCGGCATCGGAAAGGAATGCCGTACTTCCGACACGAATCGTTCGTCCTTCCATCCGGGCGGTCACCCCGAGCCCGGCCCGGCTTTCGTATGAATCCGGATCCGAGAGCGTCAACCCCCGCTCCTTCGCCTTCGCGACGATCGCCTTCGCGAGAGGATGCTGCGAAAACTGCTCGGCCGACGCCGCCAGCCGCAGCACTTCATTATCATCCAGCGTCGCCGGTCCGATCGCCTCGTCGACCACCTCTTTGACAACCGGCATGCCCGTGGTCAGCGTACCCGTCTTGTCCAGGAGCACGACGTCGACCTGACCGGCGGCCTCCAACGCGGCCGCATCTCGTACAAGAATCCCGTCGAGGGCCGCGGTGCCCGTCGCGACCAATACCGCCGTCGGCGTCGCCAGCCCCATCGCACATGGACAGGCAATGACGAGCACGGCAATCGCCCGACTGACGGCCACCCCCACCGAAAAATCGGCCAGCCAATTCACCCCAAATGTGAGCAAGGCCAAGAGAATCACAAGAGGCACGAACCCGCCCGCCACTCGGTCCGCCAGTCGCTGCATGCGCGTCTTGCCCGATTGCGCCTCCTCCACGGCACGAATGATACGCCCCATCATCGCCAGAGGAGCGATGCAACGGAACAGACTCACCGGTAACACTACTTTCGTCGACGGCCGCTTCTCCATCCAACACACGACCGTCCACCGGCACGACCGTGTCCTGGGCGACACGTAATCGGTCGCCTACTTTTACACTCTCCAGGCGAACCGTCTTGATGCCTTCATTCGTTTCTAGTTGTGCGGTGCGGGGCAGGCGACGGACCAGAGCGGCGATCGCACCGGAGGCATCTCTTTTGGCGCGGGTTTCGAGGTAGCGACCCACATTGATAAAGATCAAGATCATCGCCGCAGCGTGGAAGTGGGCGGCGTCGATCTGCGCACCGAAAAGGCAACCCACGCCCGACAGGAAAGCCACCGAAACGCCCAGACTCACGAGAAGGTCCATGTTCGGTGATCGATGGATCACCGCACGAATACCGCCGGCCAAAATCGGCGCACCCGCGGTAGATGCGAGCAACGTGAGCATCAACAAGGCTTGAATCGCTTGCGGCCAGATATGGCTCGCAGAATCTCGCCCCTGAACAACCGGCGCGAGCCAGAACACCGCAAGGACCGGTAGTCCTAGACCGACGCTATGAACTATTGCCTGTTTGTGCGCCCGCAGATTAGCCACCTGGGTTTCTTCAAATCCAGTAGATGTCTGCGACCCCGGCCGCACTCTTTCGGCATCGTAGCCGACATGACGAACGGCCTCGATCAATCGACCGACGGTCACATCAGCGGCGCCGACATGAACCGTCGCCAGCGCCGTGGCGAGATTAACCGTCACCCGCTGAACACCCGCAGTCGCGCTCAGGGCTCGCTCAATGCGCGCCGCACAACTACCGCAGGTCATCCCTTCGAGGCGAAGAAAGATGCTCGACGATGGTTCGGGTTCGGATTGTCGAATTGATTCGCCTGTCAGTTGGCGGCCTCAAATCGTTCGATGTTAAACGCACCCGCTCGACGGACCGCGGCCAACAAGTCTGATTTTCGTGTTGTCGTTTCGTCGTACACGAATTCGACGACCCCAACCTCGACCTTGCACGATTCAAGCCCTGGGACCGCCATCAAGGCCGACTCGACAGTGCCGCAACAGTGTTCGCAGTGCATGCCGGTGACGAAGAGAGTGATTTTCATGAATTTCCGGACAAGCCGACCGCAGCTTTTACCACCTGGGATCGGACCATTCTATCGCACCGCGTTTCATAGTCTACGTATTTGAAGAGAAGCCACGCAGCGACGACGAACTATCGGAGTTTTGGAACGCGTCGTGTTTCCTGTTCTTGTAAAAATAATTATTTTCTCTTTACGATCTGCCCGTGTCCTGCTCACGTTTTGCCTCGAATTCGGGACGTCTCGGCCAAAACAGCGTTAAGAGGTCCGAAAACTTTCTAATTTTCGGTCCAATCATGGTAGACATGTTGCCTAGTGGCATCAAACTTGCTAGCATTGCTGGGACTTAGCGGACGATTGATTCACCGTCTGCTATTGGAACATGAACTCAAACGGTTGAAGCCGCCATTGCGGTGTTTGAAGTTCGAGAATTCGTGACTCGATTACCGACGCGAATCGTCTTTGACGATTCTTCTGAGGGTTGGAATCGGGGGCCTTGCCCTACGACGTTAGGGCGGGCTTGCGAAAGCCCGAAGCGGTTGCCGATATAACGAGGCCTGTGCATTTGGGTTCTCCACCTTCCTCTCTCCGGCCCGAACACGGAGGATCCGCACAGGTCTCGTTTTTTGCGCGCTGTGGACGATTCGTTTTTTTTTCGGTGGCACATGCCGCGTTTTCTACCTGCCGCCCGCAACTCAAACCGCCTTATGTTCGACGACGCTCGAATCCGCTAGAATCAATGCGACTAGACGTAAGCTTTCCCCTTGGTGATGGGATTTCGGTCACGTGATCGTCGCACTAGCCCAGCTCGATTCGATTGTCGGCGATATTGACGGCAATACAGACGCGATCCTCGCTCGCGTCAGTATCGCGCGTGATGCCGGCGCGCATCTCGTCGTTTTCCCCGAACTGGCCGTTTTCGGCTACCCACCGAAGGATCTGGTAATGCGGGATGACCTCGTCCGGCGTTCCCAGTCGGCGATTGATCGAATCGCGTCGCATTGTACGAATCTCACGGTCATCGTCGGCTTCGTCAAGCCCGATTCCAGCAGCACGGGAAAGGGTATTCTCAATGCCGCCGCCGTTTGCCGTAACGGCCGGGTTTTGACGTCCTACGCCAAACGACTTCTCCCCACGTACGACGTCTTCGATGAAACGCGACACTTCGACCAAGGGCTCACCAGTGTGGTCGTCGACGTGCCCGCCGGCGATCAATCGGTGGGCGTGGGACTCTCGATCTGTGAAGACCTTTGGAATGACCGACAATTCGCAGGTCATCGCGTGTACGGATTCGATCCGATCGCCGACACGGTCAAGTCCGGTGCGGAGTTGTTGATCAACTTATCCGGGTCGCCGTACACGGCGGGCAAGCAGACGGATCGCGAGTCGATTTTTCGCGAACAAATTCGAAAGCTCTCCGTACCGCTCGCGTATGTGAATCAGGTAGGCGGGAACGACGATCTCATTTTCGACGGCGCAAGCTTGGCACTGGACGCGAAGGGAAACGTGATCGCACGCGCAAAACCGTTCGAAGAGGACCTTCTGATCGTCGATTTCTCCAACGCGGCGGCCAATCGAATCGAGCCCTATCCCGGCAGGCTCGAAGGAATGCGCCAGGCACTTGTCTTGGGAATTCGCGATTACGTTTACAAGTGCGGGTTCGAGAAAGTCGTCATCGGCTTGTCAGGCGGGATTGACTCCGCCCTGACGGCCGCCTTGGCAGTCGAGGCGATCGGCGCGGCCCGGGTGATCGGGGTGGCCATGCCCTCTCGTTTCAGTAGCGAAGGCAGCCTGACAGACGCGGCACAACTCGCATCGAATCTGAATATCAAATACAATGTCATTCCGATCGAGGGGGCGCACGCCGCGATGGAGAAAACGCTCGCGCCTCATTTCGGGACCGAGGCACCGGGAGTCGCGGAGGAAAACATCCAGGCGCGCATACGCGGGTCGATCCTCATGGCGCTTTCCAACAAGTATGGGTGGCTGCTTTTGACGACTGGAAACAAGAGCGAACTGGCCGTCGGATACTGCACGTTGTACGGCGACATGTGCGGCGGACTGGCGGTGCTCAGCGATGTGCCGAAGACCACCGCATACGAGCTTGCCCACCTTATTAATAACTCCTGTTCGACACCTCCGATTCCGGAAATCGTGTTGACCAAGCCGCCGTCGGCGGAGTTGAGGGAGAATCAGACCGATCAGGATACGCTACCCGCCTACGAGATATTGGACCGGGTCTTGGCACACTGTGTGGAGGAACACCGGCCGCCGGACGATATCGTGGCGATGGGCTTCGATCGGGAACTCGTGCAACGTGTCGTGACCATGGTCCAACGGGCGGAATACAAACGCAAGCAGTTGCCGGTCGGCCTGAAAGTGACCAGCCTAGCGTTTGGAACCGGCAGGCGCATGCCGATCGCCGCAAAGATGCACTAAGCGGATGAGTGCGGATCGCACTTGGCCGCGCACAAAGGGGTTCTTGCGTGTTACGTGAAATTCAGCTCGGGAAGTCACTTGTGTGGAGTCTCGGTGGACTCGCCGCGGCGGCTCTTGCGGTGGTGGCGATCTTCGTCATCGTGCCGAGGAAGGACGAGACGAACGCGGGGTCTTCGACCGTAGGTCGACCCGAAGAGACAATCCCTCCGATCCACCGAGCAAGCACGCCGAACGCCCCGAAGAAACCCGATCCCATTGACCCCACACGACCGCCATCGCAAGAGGCGCAAGCGAAAACGAGCGAATCGGAAACCGCAGACCCAGTGCGACCGGCACCCCTCGTCGAGCGCAGGCCATCGGAGACCTGGCAAATCGCAAGCGCCTCGATCGAGCCGAGTGTGTTTCTATTCGCCGTCGGAAAGCCGCCCCACACCCAATGGTCCAGGCCCGCTCCGGCGGATCGACGCTACATTGTCGCGTCGCTTTCACTCACCTGGGATGGCGGGCACTCACACATGCTTACATCCACGATTTCCTCGGGCGGCTTACCCACCGTTCGTTTGACGGATAGGTCCAATCGCTATCTCCCGCTCGGCCGCCTAACCGATCGACGAAACCATCTGGCACCCTTGTCGCAGGAGTCGATCGTATTCGGGGCTGGGGAAACCAAAATTCTGGATCTCGTCTTCCTCATTCCCTCTCACGTAGGACAAATCACACTTGTCGTCGACGGCAAGCGTTGCGGCAAGTTTGATTTAGAAGCGCCGGCGATGGTCACACCTCGAGACCTTATCGGAGATTGGCGTCGAACCTATCCGCAGTTTCATTCTTTGCGTTTTGAAGACGCCCTGGCAAATGGGATTGCCGACGCCGCGTGCCGTACGCTGCGAATCACGGAGACACTGCCCGGCGTCGTGGAGTTGCAGATTCCCTGCGCCGGCGGGCGAAGTATGCCGCTATTAGAAAGCATCGCGAAAAACGTTCTGAATATAAAAATCAGGGCGGGCGCAGACGAACGGTCTTGCCGACTCCGGGTCATCGACCGCGCGAAAGCGTTGCTATTATATGTCGGAGAGGATGAATCAGCAGCCTTCTTGTTTGAGCGACTTCAAGGCTGAGCGGCGCTAGCCGGCATGTCCCACCAGGCGGCGCATGGAATTGATCGAAAGCGCCGCCGATTACCATCGCCGGGGTAAGAAAGGCATCTTTAGTTTTTCGTGCTGTCGATAAGGTGAACGAGATTCATCGACAATGACTGCGGCATGTCGTGTCCTTGGCTGTTGCGCCCTTTCAGGGCTCCTACGTGATTGTGTTCCGGTCCCCAGGGCGTTGCCCTGGGCTGACATGTCGCTGCCCCTTCGGGGCGAACAACGACAACGAGGCGGTACACCTAGGACCACGGCATTGGCGAAAGGTCCTCGAGACGTTGGGCATGCTCGAAACACTCTTCCGCCATGCCCTTCAGCAGAGACTTCAGATCGACCAGCGAAACCGAATCGTGAAAAGCGGCATAAAACCGCCCCGTCTGCTGCTCCGAGTCGTGGATGAGTTCGAGAGCCCGGGCGAACGATTTTTCCGTAGTCAGATCAAGCGTGCGGGAGCCCGCGATGATCAATTCCTTGTCCTCGGGCGTCAGCACGAAGTCGCTGTCGGGGAATTTTTCCTTGAAGATTTTTTGCAACACCTGATGGTGCGTCTGCTCTTCCTCGGCCATATCGACGAAGATCGCTCGATGCTCCTCGGTCGTCGCCTTCTCGGCGAGCATGCGATAGCGGTACGCGGCCACGGACTCACCATAACAGCCGATTGCCAGCGCCTTGGGCTGGGACAACGAACGCACCGCACCTTCAAAGTCTCGAGCCATGGTGGCGACTTCTACCACACCGCGGCCGCCACGGCAAGACAAGGTGCCTCCTGGGACAATCCACAGGGGTTTTGCAGCGACGACGTCCGCATTTTGGCGGGAGAGTGCTGCTTCCGAAGGGGACTCGACGTCTCGTGCAGGTCCGGAGATTTTCGCCCCGGTCTCGTGGCCGTGACTACACCGACTTCCGAGGCTCTGGTATACTGCCGGAATGATTTTCGTCAGAACACGAGCCGGAACGTTCACCGCGCTCGGCATCGTTCTTGCCTTCGGTGCGACTGTGGGCGGCTGCAAGACTCTGCCTTGGCTTGGCGGACCTCCGAATTCAACGACCGCGCACGACGAGCCAGAACTTGCGGGTAACCCGTTTTCCGAGTCGCAGGCGGTACGCGACGTGACCGCTGGGCACCCGGCATCCACAAATATCGTGGGTTTGGCCTTTCAGGTGTATCGCGTGGACTTGCCCATTATCGGCGACGCGCGACACTCCCTCAAGCTCTGGAATCACGTCGACGAGCTCCGAGCCAATCCGGAGAACGTGGCAATCAGAGCCCGGAGCGGTGTGCGTATCGGGGCGTTTTCCCCACGCGCTTGGCCGGCGATTCGTGCAATCCTAGATACCGCCAATGCCCGTGTCCATCGAGAACAGGTTTCGGCACCATTCGGCCTGCCATTAACGCTCGAAATAGGGCTTGTTGATGGGGGCGAGTCGATATTCTCATATTCGCCGGGCGGGCGGCTTGTCGGAAAGACGTTCGCCATGGGAAAAAAGCTGATCCTCTTGGACTACGCGGTCTACGCCGCCATGGGCGGGCGCATCGACTTGCAAGTGTCATTCGAGGTACGTCACGATCGCGGGGTGATGACCTGGGAACGGCAAGACGGCATACTCCGGCAGGTGCCCGCGTATGACAGCCACGTCTTCCGTGACCTGGCGGCGGTCATGGCCCTGAATCCGGGTGAATCACTGCTAATCGGGCCGAGCGCGGAGGCAAAAAACGACCTGCTGCTCGGAAGTCGCTTCTTCGGATACACTCGAGCCGCACGGCGGTTCGAAAAACTCATCATCGTCACGCCGACATTCTTGCAGCAGTCGAGTGTGGCGACGCGATAGGACGGATTCAGATTGTCGAGCGAACCAACGGAACAACCGGTGCCCGACGCCTACTTTCGGCAGTTGTGCGAGCACATGGGCGTCACGCTCATTTCCACCGACCGCGAATTGACCATTCGTACCTGGAACGCGGCGGCGACGCGGATGTTCGGTGCCGCTGCCGAAAGGATGGTCGGCACGCCGATCGGGTCGGTCGTGCCACAGGAAAGTCGTGAGATTGCAGAACGCATGTTGCGGCGCTCCATCCATACGGCGCACACGTTTCAATTCGAGTTTCAACACCGCGACGAGGCAGGACGAAACCGCGAGTTGGTGGGAACGATCGCGCCCGTTATTTCGGATTCCGGGGAGAATCTCGGCGCTTCGCTTTGTATCCGGGACATCACCCGGCGCATCCGTCTCCAGCAGCAACTAGCTGACAGTCGCAAGATGGCATCGCTCGGTGCGGTCGCGGGTGCCATTTCCCACCACTTCAACAATATACTCGGCGGGGTGATCACCAGCGTGGATTTCGCCATGGACAGTGACAACGCCGCCGTGACGGCCAAGGTATTGAAGAGTACGAGTCGGGCGCTGCAACGTGCCTCCGGGCTCGTGCGCGGTCTTCTCGCGTTCTCCCAAGGAGAACCCCAGGCCGCCGACCTGAGTGATTTTACGGAAATCATCAACGATCTGGCAGATGAGATCGAGAAAACGGTCGAGGGACGCAAGATCGAGTTCGTCTTGACGATGCCCAAGTTGCCGGTGATGTGTGTGGAACGAATGCGCGTGCGGACCGTATTGCACAACATCGCGCAGAACGCCATCGAAGCCATGCCGGATGGTGGAACGCTGACCATCGATGTCGCTTTGGACGACGAAAAAATCGTCACTCGCATTCGCGATACCGGCGTCGGTTTGGACGAGGCGGCCAAGTCGCGGATCTTCGAGCCTTTCTGGAGCACCAAGGGCGAATTGACGCCCCTTTCCGATTCCGCCGAGGGAACCGGATTGGGGCTGGCCATTGCCCATGGTCTCGTCCAGACGATCGGCGGAACGATAGAGGTCACTTCGGAACGCGGAAAAGGTGCAACTTTTGTCGTTACACTTCCGCGACCCCCCGCCCAGTAATTGACGAAACGCTCGAAGCGCGGGCGTCACCGAACCGACGGTCGTTGGACGCGTGTGTTTCCACCTGCTTGTTCCCATTCACGTTGCTGGCTATGCTGCCCCAATGAACAAGCGCTCGCGAAAATCGCGACAATCGGAGGTGCCACGTAGGAAGCACAACGAGAACGGGAACGTCACCAAGCGCGGCTCGAGCGCATGGTTGGTCGCCGGCCTCTTCATCGTCGCGGTCCTGATCGTCTACATACCGGCCATCAGAGGTCAGTACATTTGGGACGACGATTATTACGTGTCGAACAATCGCACGTTGACGAGCCTCGCGGGACTCGGTCGAATCTGGTTCGAGATCGGGGCGACCATACAATACTACCCGATGGTGTTCACTACGTTTTGGATGGAATTCCACATCTGGGAACTCGTTCCGCACGGCTATCACCTGGTCAACGTCCTACTTCATGCGTGCGGGGCGCTCCTTCTGTTCGGTGTACTTCGGAAACTTTCGGTCCCGGCGGCGGGTCTGGCGGCCGCCGTCTTCGCCCTACATCCGGTACACGTGGAATCCGTCGCCTGGATCACCGAGCGCAAGAACGTCTTGTCCGGCGTGTTTTATCTCGCGTCGATGTGGCTCTATCTGCGATTTGCCGAATCCCGCGATGAACCGCACGAGAGACCGACGAATTGGCGGGCCTATTTCGCAGCATTCGTTCTATACGCCTGCGCGTTGCTCAGCAAAACCGTGACCTGCTCGTTACCCGCGGCACTCCTTCTACTTCTATGGTGGAAACGAAAGCGACTCAGAGTGGCGGACCTCGCCCCGCTCGTGCCGATGTTCGCAGTCGGGTTATTGCTGGGACTGACGACGGTGTGGGTGGAGCGAGAACACGTCGGGGCCAAGGGTGCCATGTGGGACCTTTCCGCTTTGGAACGATGCCTGATCGCCGGAAGAGCCCTTTGGTTCTACGTGGGCAAACTCGTCTGGCCGACATCCCTCACGTTCAGTTACACGAAATGGGACATCGACACCGGCGTGTGGTGGCAATACTTGTTTCCGGCGGCGGCCATTGCGTTAGTCGTGTCCTTATGGATGCTACGAAGGCGTGTCGGCAAGGGTCCTCTGGTCGCGGCGCTGCTGTTCGGCGGCACGCTTTTGCCCGCATTGGGATTCATCGACATTTATCCGATGCGCTTTTCCTTCGTCGCCGATCACTTTCAATACCTCGCAAGTATCGCCGTGACCACGTGGCTCGTGGTCGCCGTCGCCCGCGGAATCGCGATGATGGGGTCGAGGCGAAAACCCACAACCGGCGGCGATTCGTTCGCATCGAAAAATTACCTGTCGCGGGTCGGGCCGGCTTCGATTCTCCTGGTCGTATTGGCCATCCTCACCTGGCGGCAGGCCGGCGTCTATGCCGATCAAGAGACGTTGTGGAACGACACGATCGCCAAGAACCCGACATCGTGGATGGCACACAACAACCTCGGTCAATACTTGGGGGCACTCGGTCGAAGAGACGAAGCCTTCGGGCACTTCACCGCGGCCGTCAAGTTGAGACCGGACTACGTGCTCGCCCAAAAAAACCTCGGCGATATCCACATCTGGCGCGGTGAACTGGAGGTGGCCGAGCGGCAATATCGTATGGCCGTCCGTATCGAGCCTCGCTATGCCGAGGCGCAGAGCAGCTTGGGCGTGGCCCTCGCGCGGCAGGGTAAAATGGACGAAGCCCTTGTCCACATGCAACAGGCCGTCAAATTGAAGCCGACCTACACGGCGGGATACACGAACCTCGGACTGGCGCTGGCCGGCGTGAAGAGATTTGACGACGCCGTGCAGGCCTACACCAATGCATTGAAAACCGACCCGACCTCGGCCGAGGCGTATTTCAATATGGGCCTGGTGCTAACCAGTATGGGCAAAACGGGCGAGGCCATCGAGTCCTACAAGAGCGCCACACGCTATCGACCGGCCTACGCCGACGCATTCTTTAATCTGGGGAATCTCTACTTGAAGCTCGGGCGGCATGAGGAGGCGACCGCCGCCTATCGCAATGTGCTGCACATAGATCCATCCTATTCCAAGGCCGCTCGGGCGTTGCAAAGGCTCGGCGCCGCGCCGTAGGCGCAGCAATAGGCTTTCGTGACACGTGACAAGATGAGTGGCGTCCGGTCGAGGGTGACATCCCCAATCAGTACGGCGAGCGTAAGCGACCCGGCTCTCTGTCAACCGGAATACTCGAGTTTGACGATACGCCAGTGCTTCGTTACACCGGTATGATGACCGCCGTCGGGTCGAGGGTGCCATGCCCAATGCCGACAAAGTCGGGCGCCGGCATGCCGACGCCGCGAAGACATAGCGGCGCTTCGCTTGGCCATGGCACCCGCCTCGCTGGGCCATGGCACTTGCGGGAGCCGTCATGTCGCCGACGGCACCGAGCGCCGGCCGCTGAAGTAAATCTTTCCGCCCGCCAGAAGCAGTAGCGTCAGTACGATCAGCCCCCATTGAGATGTCGTCGGTATGGCACCTTCGCATTCCGGTGCGAACACGGCATCGTCGATGCCGCGGCAAAGATCGCAAGCGTCGACGATTCCGTCGCCATCGGCGTCGCCCTCGCAGTCGGCGCCTTCGGGCCCGGGCGTCCCGCCGGCCGACAGGCAGGTCTCGACGTCTTGGGCAAGACACGCACCATCGTCGAGGCAGCACGCCCCTTCACATGCATCTCCCACCCCGTCGCCGTCCGTGTCCGTCTGATCGACGTTGGCCACAGCCGGGCAGTTGTCGCAAACGTTCCCGACCCCGTCGCCGTCTTGGTCCGTCTGCGAGGGATTCGGTATGAGAAGACAGTTGTCGCCGGCGTTGGGCACGCCGTCATCGTCGTCATCGCCCTCAAAATCGCCGAGTGTAATCGTAAGCGGAACGACTGCCGGGAACGGGAAAATTCCATCGGGCAATTTGCTCAAGAAAGTTTGGTTTTCATCTTGCACTAAATCGATGACGTACGTTCCCGCGACGACATCTTCCACCTGAACCAGAAGCGTACCCATATAGTATGGCGGTACACGCTGTAGACCGGGGTCGAATTCAGGTACGCCAAAGGAGCCGATATCCAAGGCGGCCCATTTGAGAAGCGGAACGGGCAAAGTGGCCACGACGGAAACGTTCACCACGGGCTGGAACAAGAAATCGGATCGCCCCCTGTCGATGTACACCGAAGCCTCGATACTACATGTTTGAGCGCCCGCGTTACACGTCGCTCCCGCGCATGTGCAAAAGGCGGGACTGATCGCGGTAAAATCAGCGCAATCGTTGAATTCGCCTTGGATGCTAGTGTAAGTACATAGGCAATCCTCGTGCGTGCTACAGGGAAAGTCGGCGACACGGAATCCGGGCCGCGCGTGCCCGAGTGAAAATGTAGCGCCATCCAAGGTGCATTGGAAAACTACGGCGTGCCTGCCAACCGGGGTTATCGAAGCCCAACCCTCTACCGTAAACTCGATGTCGACAAAGTCGCCCGGCACGGCGATCCCCTCGGGCAGGTTCTGCGTGGGGCAGGTCGCTCCGCATTTTGGCACAAGGTCGGCATCGTAAACCTCTCTGACCCAAACTCGGAAAATCGGACACTCACCCGGAATCGCCGATCCGCGACAAACGCCATGGGTACACACGTCATCGCTGGTACAACTGTTTCCGTCGTTGCAGGACGGCCCGGTGATGACAGTGCCCAAACAAGTTCCATCGGTACAGCGGTCGTCGATGGTGCACTGGTTCAGGTCGTTGCAGTTTCCGCCATGCGGCGTGCTCACGCATTCTCCGTTCGTGCAGACGTCATGGGTGCATCCGTTTCCGTCGCTGCAAAGACGATTATTCGGCGTAGAGACACACACGCCATCGGCGCATACATCGTCGGTACAGGGGTTCATGTCATCGCATAGTCTCGTATGCGGTGTTCCCACGCACTCGCCACCCGAGCAAGTGTCGTTATCAGTACACTCGTTGTTGTCGCTACACGGTTCGCTATTCGGTGTTCCCACACACTCGCCGCCCGAACAATCGTCGTCGGTGCAGAAATTCCCGTCATCGCACGGCGCGGTGTTTGGCGTGCCCACACACTCGCCCCCCGAACAAACGTCGTCGGTACAGACATTCCCGTCACTACAAGACGCGGTGTTTGGTGTGCCTATGCACTGACCGCCGACACAGACGTCGTCCGTGCACGGATTCCCATCGAAACAAGGATCGCTGTTTGGCGTTCCTTCACAGACGCCGCCGAAGCATATGTCACCACTTGTGCAGATATTGCCGTCGTGGCACGATAAAGTGTTCGTTTCAAAAACGCACAGACCCTGATCACAGATGTCGTCCGTGCACCTGTTTGCATCATCGCAGGCTACATCCGATGTACACGGACCCGTGTCGAGGGCGATTTCGCCCGGATTGTTGAGGCCGACCCTCACTAGTTCTTCTCTATCGGTACCATCCAGATTCGCCCGAAAAACCGACCCCTCGGGAAACCCCACGCCGTCGGATAATGTCACATACATCTTGCCTTCGCCGAGATCGAGTGCCAATCCCGCCGGAAAGCCAAAGGCGAGGAACTGGATCACCGTTTCTACGTCCGAGCCGTCCAAGTTCGACCGCCGGATTCGGCTGGGAATGTCCTTTTGGGCCCAGTACATTTTGCCGGCGGCAAGATCGAGAGCCACGTCAACCGGCTCGACCTGACCGCCGACCAATGTCGTCATGCCGGAACCATCCAGGGCGGCCCGTTGCACCAAACCGGTTATCTGGTCGGTCCAGTACATGTGGCCCGACGCGAGATCGAGATCGAGCCCATGGGGAAAGCTAAGACCGAAGA
>JADFIX010000825.1 GCA_022566435.1 Planctomycetota bacterium | reverse complement strand
CCTTTCTTATCAAGACACCGATCCCTGTGATGCTTCTCTCTTTTCTCGCGGTCATGTACCTTGTTCGCCACTTCGGTGGCAATCACGGCGAGTCGCTCCTCGCGATTGTGGTGATCGTGTACTTGGGGTTTTTCAGCTATCTGCACAATCGGATCGGTCTACGTTACATCCTGCCGGCCTATCCGTGTCTTCATATTCTTGCCGCCGGACCGCTCGTTGGGGTGCTATCGAGCGGGCGTCATGCACGTTGGGGAGCCAAACGACTCTTGCTGGGCGCTTGTGCGGCATGGTATGGGGTCGGCGCTGCTTTTATTCATCCTCACTATCTTGCGTATTTCAACGAGAGTATCGGCGGACCGAGCCATGGCTATCGCTATTTCGTGGACTCCAATCTTGATTGGGGGCAAGATCTCGAAAACCTGAAGCGTTATATGGATGGGCATGGTATCGATCGTATCACGCTGGGCTTCTTTGGTAGTGCGGACGCCGATTATTACGGCATCAAGTATGACTACCTGCCTTCGGTCGGACTTGCACCCACAGAGCCGGGGCAGCTTTGGTGGTACGAACCCGACGCCATCAAGCAGCCCATCCACGAGCCGGCGACCAAGCTTATCGCGGTCAGCGCCACCATGTTGGCGGGGCCCTGGTGGATGCGCGGGAAGAACTACGAGATCTACGACCGTTTGCGAGAATGCGAGCCGGTCGACTCGGTCGGCTACTCCATCCTCCTGTTCGACCGGAATTGTTTGGACCGAGGGTGACGACAACTGTGGATGAGGGAAATTCATGGAGCCGGACGCTCAACTCAATTCAATGAAGGAGCCTCAAATGGGCGTGCCAGGCGGTTCGGTTTCGCGCGCGTCGGACCGTCAGAGCCAAGACGGCGGGGACGCGGCATCAGGTTCGATTGACGTATCCGTCATCTGTCCATTCTACAACGAGAGTGCGATTCTCGAAGATGCGATCGGGCTGTTGCTCAAGACACTGCAAGCACAGCCTGAGACCTGGGAACTCATTGTCGTGGACGATGGAAGCTCGGACGATGGCGCCGACATGGTGCGGCGCATGGGCGCGACGAATCCGGGGCTCCATCTGGTTTCCTATATGCCGAATCGCGGTCGCGGCCACGCACTGCGCCGGGGCATCGCGCGGGCGCGGGGAGCGGTTGTCGTGACGACGGAAATCGATCTTTCGTGGGGTGAGGACGTCGTGAAACGGCTGTGCGACGCGATGCGGGATCATCCAGAATGGGACATGGTCGTCGCCAGCCCGCACCTGCCGGGTGGCGGATACCGCAACGTGCCGCCCATGCGTGTTTTCCTGAGCCGATTGGGCAACTGGGTGATACGGACATGTATCAGCAATGCGGTCACCATGAATACGGGTATGACGCGGGCGTACCGGAGGGAGGTCATTCAGTCGCTGCCTTTGGATGAAGACCGCAAGGAGTTCCACCTCGAGGTGGTGCTCAAGGCACGTGCGTTGGGCTATCGCATTGGCGAGATTCCTTGCATTCTGGAGTGGCGAAATCTGGGAAGCGCGACCGGCAAGAATACACGGAAGAGTTCTACCAAAGTCAAGAGGCTCATGGTGACGCACACCCTGTTCAGCCTGTTTGCGAATCCCATACGATATGTATGGGCCCTCAGCGCGCTGGCCTTTGTGGGATCGGCGGGGTTTCTGATCTGGGGCGTCGTACGCCTCTTTTCGCTGCAGGATTCCATTTTTGTGCTTCTGACATCGTTGTCGCTCGGGATCATTGCGCTGATCTTTTTTACGTTTGGCGTGATTGCCCAGCAAGGCAACATGGTGCAACGCGAGATTTGGTTGATGAGACAAGAAATGAGGGGGCAACAACCGCGCTCCCCATCGGAGCAGGACGCGAATGCTCACTGAGGCTGATACGGACACGCAGGATTTAGAAAACGAGGCCGTGTCGGCGTGGGTTGAACCGGAACGGGCGAATGGTGCGAATGGCGACCGCACTCATGCGTGTGCGATGGTGCATGTCGATTTGGACGGCGCATCGACGATTTACGGTCATCACGGGTGGGCCTACGATTACGCCGACGATCCACTGTTTACGTCGGGAATGAGAAACCTGCTGGCCTTTCTTGACGCCAACAGTATTCGCGCCACTTTGTTTACGATCGCGTCCGATGTTCAAAACGGCGAAAAACGCGAGTGGCTGACCGAGGCGGTGAGCCGGGGCCACGAAATCGCGTCGCATACACTGACGCATCCGCATCTCAGCCGGATTGGTTTCGAGCAAAAGCGAACTGAAATCGCCGAGAGTCGTGAGTTGCTCACGCGCGAGCTCAACACCACCGTGAGCGGCTTTCGCGCACCGGGTTACGAGATTGACCGTGACTGCCTGGAACTACTCGAGCGATACGGCTATACCTACGATTCTTCCGCATTCCCGACCCGCGCATTCGCCCGCCGCCTGGAGGTGTACGGTGTGCAGACCGGTCCGCACAAGCCGGTGTTTGACAGACCGCTTCTCGAAATCCCGTTGCCGGGCCACAGGCCGTCGCCTTTTCCGTTCCATCCATGTTACAGTTTGTTGCTCGGCATGCGTCACTTCAAGAGCGGACTGATGCGTTTTCGCAAGACCGGCGACCCGCTCGTTTTCCTGTTTCATTTGACCGACTTCGCCGATCCGCTTCCCCGCGACCGACTCCGCGGACTGAGGTCGAA
>JADFIX010000824.1 GCA_022566435.1 Planctomycetota bacterium | reverse complement strand
CGCTAGCACCATCCGTTTCATAGCCTTGTTCCTCCAACAAGAAATTGTAGGCTCCTGCTTACTCGATTCGCTCTTGAGAGACAACAAGAAACGCCCGCCGACGGTCGGGCAACGAGTGCAAGACGACTGAACGACAAGCCATAAGTGTGGCCATCGCAAGCACCATGATGATGATGACCAGCACCGCAACCGAGATGGACGGGACGCAGGTGCTGGCCGCTCTCCCAACCGGCGACTATCGTGTCGTTTTCTCCGTGACCGGTTTTGGCGACGTGGAGTTTAGCAATGTTCCGGTCACGGCCGGGGAGACGGTGGGAGGCGTTGACGCGGTGCTCGCTGCATAAGGCAGCGGCCGCCCCCTGTAGCGGCCGTCGGCAGCCCGCTGTGCGCGGGGGGGTTGGCGGCCCCGGAGCGCTACATGAAACGGCGTAACGCCGTGGACGGATTCCGCCGAATCGCATAGCATCCTGTCCAGCGGTGCCCGACACCCTGTTTTCACGGTTTTTCGGGCACTTGTTGGGCTGTGGTGCAATCGGTAGCACGTCTGACTCTGGATCAGAAGGTTCCAGGTTCGAGTCCTGGCAGCCCAGGTCGTAAGTCGTTGTCATGCAAGGTGTTATGTGTTTCTGGGCACTCGCAGAGGTCGGGAGATTCTCACGGCGCTACGATGACGCTACACCAAGTGGCGTCCTTCCTGAAGACACTATCGGGCGTAGCGCCGCATGGTTGTCCACTTCAACGTGCTTACAAGCAGCACAGAGTTTTCAAAATGGACAGGCCATGCGGTCGATCGCTTCCTCGACGCCGGCGTTCACTAACTAAGGAGTTGGAGCGGCATGCAAGGCTCATGAGTGGGCGGCAGTTGTGTGTGTCATCAGCATGACCCACTGCGAGAATAAGTCATGGCGGCTGACGTCCAACGGGTCTTTAAAGAAGCACGCCAGATGTTTCATCGGCCCGCCGACACCGCGCCGGCATTCCAGCACCGCCAGGCGGGCAAGATCGAGTACGAGTGGGGCGGCCAGCACCGAATCGCTGCCGCACCAGGTGAATTGCAGTGACATCTTCACGCCAAGAAACCCGCGAAAGTGAATGTAGTCCCAGGCCACCTTCCAATCGGCGAGCGACGGTACGTAGTCGATCCGCACGTGGGAAGTGACGGTGTCGTCAAGCACTTGGGAAACCAGCCGATCCTTGGTCGCGATTTTTGCCCGCCGGGTGGCCGGGTCGTTCAGAGTCGCGCCATCTCGATTGCCTAGAATGTTCTGCCCCACCCAACTCATTACGTTGAGGTTTCGCATCGCAAACATTGGGGCCAGTACCGACTTGACCAGCGTCTCGCCGGTCTTGCCATCCCGACCCATATAGGGGACGTTGCGCTCATCGGCGTAGGCACGAATCGCGGGTACGAGAATGCCGGTGGATGGTGTGAAATTGATGTACGCACAGCCGGCGTCAACCGCGGCGAGGGCATAAATCGAACTTGTGGGCACCGGCGATGCTCCACGCCGCGACAACGACCGCCGAAGGCCCGAGATGGTCTTTGGCCACTGCTTTTTGCGTCCGCCGGGCTCGGATGAAGCGACGTTGATCACCACAACATGGTCCAAGTGCTTGCGCCGCCGAAAGTCCGTGATGTCCGACGCCAAGCGATCGACCGCCGCCGCCGCACTTCGATCCTGCACGGCGTTATCGAAATCGGCCATCCTGCGCGCCGCCGGGTCGAGGCCGCACGTGGTTCCCGGCCGGATGTTGCGCTGATCCGCGACAAGCCTCGGGCGGCACGCGCGGACGACTTTGTCGTCGAACAGCCCTGCGCGCTTCGACAGATGATGGACGCCGGCGATCAGCGATTCTTTCCGGAATTCATGGCCTCCCAAGACAAACGCATTCCAAGGAGGCAGATTCAAACCGCCAAACTGCGGTTGCTCGGTGACCAATCCGGTAGGGCCGGTCAGTTTCTTGCACAGTGCAGCCAGCCCTAGGGCGACGGTGCTACCGACCCCTCCAGAGGCTCCGATGAGCCACAATCCAATCTTTTCGCCACGTCGCGCCACTTCTAGTCATTTCTCATTTGATTGGGCCAAAAGAAAGATCCGACTCCGATTACGACGCAACCCTTCTGCCTGTCGCCAGCGGAACCAGCAGGATCCATCCTTCGGCCGAATCGCAGGGGCATCCTGCCATGCGTAAGGCTACTATACCAACATTGTCGCGATGACGACACAACGACGTGCCGAGCAATCCGCCAGACGCTGGAACGCCGGCCTACCGGGCTCGATGTAGGCCATGTAGCCAGCACTATGGTGGTTTCAATTATCGCAAGCCCCTCCGACTCTCGCGGGTTGGCGACCCTCTTCGCCCTGCAAATGTTGCCTACGGAATGCAGGTCATCGGTGACGGTGGCGCATTCACGTCGTAAGACGCTGCCGATGTGCCGTCCGTTCCGGCTATTCGGTGGATTGCAGCGCCCGATTGGATAGAAGCGGCGCACGAGCCGCTCCATTTCCCGGACCCCGCCCCTTGATTCAGGCGCCGGCTCGGTGACGGAGACCCCCAGCACACAAAGTCCAGTACACTGGTGTTACTAATGAAGGAGCCGTCCTTGTACAGGATCATGTGGCGGCCGTCGTAGACCGCCGCCGCGTGCGTCCATACGCCTGTCGACAGGTCGCCCTGGGAGGCGATCAGCGTCTCCGTACGGC
>JADFIX010000823.1 GCA_022566435.1 Planctomycetota bacterium | reverse complement strand
GCCCTGAACCTGTTCTCACGAAACAAGACCGAAGTCGGCAAGCGGTCCAATCCGCGACGCAACCCTAACCCGAGGTCCAATGCCCAACCCCCGGCACCGCTGGATTTTGAGTCCGCACCGCGCGAAGCCCATGAGGCGGATCCGCTCAAGCGTCTCATTCGGCAGGGTAGGCACGCCATCATCCTTCGTGAGGAGACGAAATGGCGCGATCATCCGGGCAGTCATGCGGCGATCGCCGAGGCCCAGCGGGCGCTGGAACGCCGCATGGCGATCGTACCCGCGGGCAACGTCGCCATATCCTCGACGGTGACCGCACAACCAGGCGGACCGGAAGAAGATATCGAAGTCGAGGCCTTCTTGCTCGACGTCCACTGCGTCACAAACGCCCGCTACCAACACTTCGTCGACGACGAGGGTTACGACAATCTCGACTTATGGCCCGAAGAGATCTGGCCGCATCTGATCGAGCTCAAAGACAGCACCGACGATCCGGGTCCTCGTTTTTGGCGCCACGCGCGGCACGATACGCGACTCGCCGACCATCCGATCGTAGGGGTGAGTTGGTTTGAAGCCCAGGCGTTCGCCCTATGGTCGGGCCAACGTCTGGCCACCGAGGCGGAGTGGCAAATGGCATCTTCATGGCACATCAATAGTTCCGCCGACTTGTTGCGTCGGTTCCCCTGGGGTGACGCCATGGACAACAAGCGGTGCAACGTCTGGTCGTCCCGGCGGAACGGAACCGTACCGGTCGATGAATACCCCAACGGCGCCGCCCCAAACCAAGTTTTGCAGCTCGTCGGCAACGTTTGGGAATGGACGAATCAGGTCTACAGCATCACCGACGACGGGGGCCGACCCATCGTCGGCGAAATGCCCATGCACGTCATACGGGGAGGCGCGTTTGATACGTACTTTGAAACTCAAACCACCTCTCATTTTCGAACGGGCCAGATCGCGCTGGCGAGAACGCAAAACACGGGCATTCGATGCGCAATGGATATTCAGGAAGCCGCTTGGATCAACGGCGAATAAGTTCGGGGAGAACATACCGTGACCGCTATGGACACAACGACGATTACATCGGGCGCGCCGTTGCCATGCCTGATCTGCGAAACACAGAATCCGGGCGAGGCGATCGTGTGTGGAAACTGCTTCGCCCCAATGGCGCTAATCCGCGAGGCGATCGCCCAAGACCGGGACCCGTGCATCACCACCGTGATTGGCGACAGCAACGTCGGCAAGACCGTCTATCTCGGCATGCTCTTGGACATGCTCTCAAAGCGCGCGGACAATTTCGATGCCGTCCCCAAGGGCGCCTACTCCGTGAATCTTCAGCACACCGTCATCAGCTATCTGCAAGAGCGGCGATTCCCGCCCAAGACCGCGGTGGAAGCGGATCAATGGCATTGGGCCTACTATCAGATTTTTGACCGCCTGGATGATTCCAAGATCTACGATCTGGTCATGCCGGACATGGCGGGCGAAGCCATTGCTGCCGAAGTCGCGGCACCGAGCACGTTCACCATCATCCGATCTCTGCTGGAGAAGAGTTCGGGGGCGATTCTACTCGTCGACGCAGCCCTCGCCGGCGCCGGCTCTTCGCAGCCGGATTTCTTCGCCCTCAAGTTGATGAGCTACCTGGACGGCGTTCTGTCGTGCAAGAAGAACAAGAAACTGCCTACGCCGGTGGCAATCGTATTGTCCAAGGCCGACTACAGCCCGGATTGCTTCGACAATCCGCGCGCGTTTGCAGAAACCAACCTGAACCGCCTGTGGAATATCTGCGATAACCGATTCGAGCACTTCGAGTTCTTTGCCACGAGCGTTGTCGGCGCATTGGGTTATGGCTCTGATGAATTCGACAACGTCGTTCCTTACCCGCTACACGTAGCCCCGAGGGGCATCCTCGAACCCTTCGAGTGGATTCTAAGTAAACTCTAACAAGAATCGTGTACGGATAGAAGCATGAACCAGCATCTGTTGCATTGCGACCAAGCCATCTTTACGTCCATGCGGACCGCCATGGGCGAGGGGTACCGAATCATCGCCGTCAGCCCCGGTTTACGGGCTGACGAAAAACAGGCCGTGACCCGAAACTCACCGTCACATGAAGGATTGTGCGACGCACCACAAACCGACGCGAACCAAGCGTGGCCCATTGCCGCCGCATCGTTCTACGCCCTGAAGAGCGGCAGACTGTGCGTCGCCCTCTCATGCCCGGCCGGTGCGGAACACACGGGACGCGGAGGTCAGCGCATCTACACCCATAACGTCGTCTTCGCCGCCGCCGAATTCGCGTCCTGCGATTTCAATCCCTTCCACGTGCTCCGGGCCATGATCGCCGCCGACCTTCACCAACCGTGCCTTAAGCCGCCGCCGGTCCTGGAAGAGATCGTCCTCAAGATCGACACGCAATACGACAATATGACCATGCCGACTCTTCACGAAAACTTGTGCAGTCCGGCGGGATGCCGTGTGTTGGAAGGCTTACTCCGGGACCGCTGCCAGGTCGTCGATCTCGGAGGCAGTTTTCTTTCGTCGACAGAAGCCCTGCTGTTGGGTCTGCCCGGCCCGGCCCGCGCCAAGGCATCGTTCGGCGCCGGTTTGCGCTACTCGCCGAGCCGCAAGCGTACGCTGCATACGCTGCACGACGGGAAAGGCACGACCAAGCAGCGCCTGGTCGGTCAGCCCGTGGATTACACCGA
>JADFIX010000021.1 GCA_022566435.1 Planctomycetota bacterium | reverse complement strand
GCAAAGGCGTGACGTGCTTGGATTGCCATCAACCGGTCGACGGGCAGGAGCCCATAGCTCATTCGGGATTTACGCTGGCCGCTGAGATGACCGCGCTAAACTGTCGCCAATGCCACCAGACGGAGTACGAGGAGTTCTTGCGAAGCCGTCACGCCGCGCCGGCGTTCGCGGCCGTCGCGGGCGCGAAGGACTTCACCGAAGCGCAAATCGTAGCGGCGGAGAAGTACCACCCGGGCGCAGTTCGTCGACCTGCGAACGCGCTTGCCATTCGCGAGGGCGAAGGCGTGCTTGATCTCGGTTGCCTCGCCTGCCACAACATCGGTCAGCCGAACTCGGATGGCAGCATCGGCTCGTGTACGCAATGCCATTCCCGGCACGCGGCGTCGGTCGCGCTTGCCAGGCAACCGGAGACTTGCGGGCAGTGCCACATGGGTCCGGATCACTCCCAGCTAGAAATCTTCAACGAATCGAAACACGGAATTCTATGGGCCCATTATAAGAGCCGGATGAATCTGAATGCGCCGGCGAAGTCGCTGACCACACGAGACATACCGGTACCAAGCTGTTCCACGTGCCACATGAGCGGGTTGGAAGAGCAACGCGTTACGCACGACGTCACGGAACGACTTTCTTGGTGGCTTTTTGCACCTGTTTCCAAGAAACGCCCCACATACGACACCGGCCAAACAAACATGCAGGACATTTGCATGACCTGTCACGCATCCTCGCAAGTTGATGAATTCTATGAAGACGCGGAAATCGTGGTGCATTCCACGAACCAAAAAGTACAGGCTGCCCTCGATTTGGTGAAAGCGCTT
Source organism: Planctomycetota bacterium (assembly GCA_022566435.1). GTDB lineage: Bacteria > Planctomycetota > Phycisphaerae > UBA1845 > UBA1845 > JADFIX01. Next base: position 12,390 of record JADFIX010000021.1, on the reverse strand, counting down.
CGCGACGAGGGGCACCTTACCCCTGAGCCGTTCGACGAACCGATCGACTTCTTGATCTTCGATCTCTGGCACTATTACGGCCGCACCGCCAAGCATGGCGCATTCATGGGCGGCGCGGACTTCGTGCAATGGCACGGAAACTATGAGCTGTTGCTAAAGATGACGGAACTGGAGGAGATGGCAGCCGAACTTCGAGGCGAGAAATGAGCTGGGATCTTTCCTTGCAAACTTGGTCTCGCCGGCGACGGCTGGTCGTCGATCTCTTCGTGCTCGCCAACATAGCCTTCTTGGCGCTCGACATCTACATCGCCCACAGCGTCAACAACTTCGCACATCCTCTCGAATGGGTACCGTTTGTTTTCTCGGTGGCCGCAACGCCCATACTCGGGCTGGCCATCGTCGCCGAATGGAAATTCGGCCGCGGGGCGGGTCGCCGGCTCGGGCTCCTCACGGGTTGGGTAGCAATCGCGGTCGGCATAGGCGGGATGATACTGCATCTGAAAAGCCAATTCTTCGCAGCCCAAACGATCCATAGCCTGGTGTACACGGCGCCGTTCGCTGCCCCGCTCGCCTATGCGGGGTTGGGGTTCCTGATTCTTATGAATCGTATGGTCGACGCGAACGACACGGCTTGGGGCCGATGGGTCGTGCTGTTCGGCCTTGGCGGATTTGTCGGCAACTTCATTCTTTCGCTGTGTGATCACGCACAAAACGGATTCTTTCTGCTTACGGAGTGGATTCCCGTCGTCAGTAGCGCTTATGCCGTATCGTTTTTTGCTTTGGCGGTTTTCATGCCGCTCAATGGATCCTTCCTTGGTGTGTGCCTGTATCTCGCGCTCGCCCAAGCTGTCGTCGGTGCGCTGGGTTTCTTGCTGCATCTGCACGGCATCTCCGGCGGCGTCAGTTCGCTACTGCGTGAAAACATCCTCTTCGGACCGCCCGTCTTCGCGCCGCTGTTGTTCGCAAATCTGGCGGTCCTTGTCGGCATTGGTCTCTATGATCTCAAGACGCGCGCTTACACAAACTTACGGCGCCGTAACTCTTTGGTTCAGTAAGAAGGCCGAAATTTTGTACTACTTTCTAGAATCCGAACGGCGGAATTGGATCACGTCAGCGCGCGAACTAGCTCGCCGATTCGGCCGAGGTGGTAGTCGTCGTGTTCGCTGTCAAAATAAATGATGTCCACGATGCGCATCGGTTGTTTCAGACGCGGATGAAGCGCGGAGCGCGCCCAGTCGGCCTCCTCCAATGATTCCAAACGACGCACCGTCTCGAGCCGTGCGGCACGAAACGCACTCAGAAGGTCTTCTATTTTGGCGTCGTTGTGACTCGCTTCGTGGGTCTTGCGGTTGGTCATGTCGGCCGCGATGAGTTCCGCTTCACCGTTCAGGATCTGTTCGATTCTCTCCGCGGGCAGGTATTCGAGATCGAGAAGATGACCGACGTTTTCCTGAATCGACCAGCCGTCTCCCGGGCGACGAGTTAGCACGTCTCGTGACAGGCCAGCTACACGCTCCTCCAGTCGGGCGGGCGTGCCGCGCCAGCGCTCAAGCAAATCGGGAAACTTCGACGCCGGATAGTCGAAGCTGAACTTGCGATCGATCCAGGGCCACTTCGCCATGGTTTCCTCGCTTACATCATGGTGACGTCACAACTCGAGCGTAGTCCGTTCGGTGATTCCTGGCAAGATGCCACGAATCACCGAGGCTTTCCTGACGGCCGGCATTTTGCAATTGACGATATTCCAGCAAATAAAAAAACACGGCGCGCGCCTGGCGAGAGGCGCACGCCGTGTCCATTGACATTCTACCAGCACTGTCGTGCGCAGGTGATGCCTGCGCGCGGATCGGTCTAGACACATTCTCCGTCTACACAGGTTTCGCCTTCTACGTCGCAGACAACAGGATCGCCGGCGACGCAATCGCCGGTCTCTCCATCGCACGTCTCCACGCCGTTGCAGGCATCACCGTCGTCGCAGGTGTTGCCTTCGCACAGATCCGGGGGGCCACATACGCCGTCGACACAGGTCTCACCCTCTACGTCGCATACTACAGGGTCGCCATCGACGCAATCGCCGGTTTCGGCATCGCAGGTCTCGACGCCGTTGCAAGCATCACCGTCGTCGCAAGTATTGCCGGTGCAGAGGTCGACCCGATCGATTGCGAAGTCGCCGGCCGGAATCGTGATCACGACATCGCCACCGCCCGCGGTGATCTCTTGCTCAATCGTGCCGGTAATCGTGTTCTCATCGTCGCTGAGCGTCCCGGAGAAGGTACGCCCCCCGATAACGATCGTGACATCGCTGCCGTCCAAGTCGGTTGTAGAGTTGGAGACTTCGGCGCTGGCCCCGTCCTCACTTGTAATGGATACGACGATGCCGTCGGCGTTGAATGTCACGGTGACGACCACACCGTTAGCATCCGTTCCCGTCCAGTCTCCCGCCAAGATGGCGGCGGCAGGTGGCGCGGGCGGCGGACAACCGGTTGTGCCCATCAAGACTGCGACCCCAAGTAGAAACATCGCTACGTTACGCATTCAAAACTCCTTCCATTCGCATGAAATTTCCCAGTGACTTTGTTTGCGGTAATCGCGGATTCTCAACGGCACAAGACGCCGCAGCCGCGCCCCGCAAACTTCGCTTAGTTCATCTTTGATTCGGTACGTAGACACATTCGACCGGAGGCCGATCGCGACCACGTAAATCTCGAGTTCAAACGCTCAGCGGCGCGCGCCACGCCAGCCGCATGAGGGGATAGAAAAGGACGCCGCGCGACGTCTCACCTATTCTTATCACGAAAGGCGAAACCATCCGCCCGCCAAGCGGACTGCTGTTGCAACCGCACGAATCCTGATCTCAGGGGCCTCCGTCGCACGACAACTCGCACGTACCACGCCCTCGGTTCGCCGGTATTGTCGGCAGACCGATGCCCGTGTCAATTAGCTTGCGAAATATCGTTTGGCATGCCCGATTCGTCGCGGAACAGGTGCTTTCCCGCAATCGTATCCGGAATTCCGGCAAATCTCCCGTTATTCCAAGCGGCGTTTGGCGCTTCGTGCCGAGAATAGGTCAATATGTGGTGCTGAAGGCCCCGCTGCGCTTCATCAGCCAAAGACGCAGACCATTAGCGCGTCCGTGCACGGAATGGGAAGCGTGCGAGGCACCTGCGCAGTCACGGACGGTGCGAGCGACTCGAAAGGGCGTCCGAACTAGGTCAAAAGCCGAAGGGCCAACTGGTGATCAGTCCCGTCAATTCATGCGACAGCCGCACGAACCCCGGTCGCAAGACGGTGTGCCGCGTCGCCCTTGGCCTCCACCGTTCCGACAACCAGATGACCCGGAGTGACGCATGTTCGGCGCTTTATTCTACTGAGGAACCACTCGCCAGGAAGAAAACACCTTTCAGATCTTCGGTGATGCTGATCGCGGTTTCCACGTCGTTCTTGTCGCGGAAGGAGGTGACGCGGAACTGATAGAAGATTCCCGGCTCCAACGGCGGGCCGGCGTACAAGAGGGTCACCGTCTCGGATCCGCTGACGGAGTCGATTCGCTCCGTCCAAACCTCGTTGCCGAACGCGTCCAATACGCGGATGTCGTAGCCATCTTCGCTCGAATCGTCTTCCCACTCAAAGAGCGGTGTGGCAGTCGAGATTTCTTCCGGTCCGTCCGAACCCGGGCTGACCGTGGCCGAAGCTCCAGTGACTTTGAAGCCCTCGGATATCGCCAAGACGTTACCGGCGTCCGGGTCCGGCAGCTCGATTCGCACGATGGCCGTCCCGCCGATGGTCTGATCAGGGTCCCGTACCAACCCGTCGTTTTCAAATGCCGCAAGAACCACATACCGCCCGTCCGGCACCTCCTCCAGGGTGAACGCACCGGCAATGTCGCCCACGCGCAGGCCGGGCGGGACCGCACCGCGGGCGGAGGCGTCGACAAAAGTGCTCTCCACGGCCAGCACGACACTGGTCGCCGATCCGCCGGGCGCGTTGACGATCTGCACGTTGCCGGACACGGTGTTCAGCGGATTGTCTGACTCGGACAAGTCGATTCCGGTCGCATCCTCGCCGGCTTCGAGAGACACATTCGTGGCAGTAATTTGGACGCCGGCCGCGAACCCACGCACGGTGTAGCTGCCCGCCGGTACATTGAAAATCGTGTACCCGCCCTCGCCGTTGCTGAAACCGGTTAATGCACCGTCCGTCGTCTCCGCCACGACGAGAATTCCGGCGTTCTTCTCGGCATCGATCGAACCGGAAATGGAGCCGAGCGCGCTCGTGTCACCGAGAAGTGCGATGAGCTTGACCGTCGTGAGGGCATTTTCAATGACCCATGGGTCTTCATCTTCCGAAGTGACGGCGGTGGTCGCATCCAGCGGCAACGCCGGTCGAATGGCCGTGGGAAACTCCTGGGATCCCGCCGCCTGCACGCGCAGGGTGTAGACGCCTTCCAACGGCTCACCCTCGTCGCCCCGCACCGCCGGGACGGTCAGCTCGTAGGCGCCGTCCGCATCCGTCGCCGCCGTCGTCCCCACGGCCGCGCCGTTCACATCCACGGCCTGCACCAGTGCCCCCTCGATCGGACTGTCGTCTACAAGGGCCAACACGTGGCCGCGAATGATGACTGGTGCCAGGCATCGCGCATCCGCCCCAAAAACCGCGGCGCAAACGAGCCCAGCGCCGCATTCGGGTGCGTCGGGATCACAAGTTCCGTCCCCGTCTCCGGGGCCGGTGGTTCGCGGGGCACAACCGCCGAAACAGACGAATAGGATTGCGACAAACGAAACGAGTCGTCGTGCGGACATGATAGGTCTCCTTACCTGGGCCAAATCCTCTTTGGGCGCATCGTAACCGATTTCGAGACAATTGCTACCAAGAAATAAGAGTGGTCGGGCGTAAATTGATACTCGATTGCTACGTCACGGCCGTCAATCGATAGAGAACGTGGGGCAAATCGGCGTATACGATGTCGCGTTCGTTGGAGAAGCCTATGCGTTTCATCGCTCCGTGATGCAAACAAATACGGCGTGCCGCGCGGAGAACGGGTAGCATGCGTGGCACCCGGACGGTCCCAATCGTTGCCGATCAGCCTGACCGGCTACTTTGAACGCGGTTTTTCGAGTGACAGCGTTCGAACCAGCGATCCCACAGTTGAGACAGCGCCGGGTTGCTGCAGTCGGCCATGAGGTCCTGTGAAAGGTCCAACAATTGCTTGCGCCGCGCGAGTTCAGCGGCCATGACGCGGAGAACGTTTTGGATCGCCTCAGGAGCGCTCGGGTACCGGGCCAAATCTGAGATGTTTCGCGGATTCGATCCCACTTCGATAATCCGATCAACCCGCGAGGCGAGTTCCTGAAAAGCGGAGTCGGAGTCGGCTTTCGGAAGCGCGATCGAGTCGGTGTTCGCCGCGGCTTCGAGAGGCGCGAAGGACCGGATGTTGGCCGCATCTTCCTTGTCGAGGTAGACATGAAGACTGTCGCTGATTTGGTTGTACGTGCCGACCTTGCAGCCAAGCCATCCGGCCATGATTTCCTGCAATGACGTAAACTGCACGATGTTGTGCGGCAGCCCCCGCCAAACATCGTTACTGCGCATGATCTGCATCCATTCCAAATGCTCGTCGCGGATCTTGAGTAGAGACATGACATTGCATGGCACGTCCGGCGATCGTTCTTTTCCGTGCTCGTCCGGCAGGTCGGCTCTTACGTCCCACAGTTGGAGAATTATCTGACGCGAATCCGGGTTCTCTTTCAGCGATAGATAAGCCCGCTCCAGCTGGTCGATTCCAAATCTGCGCCTCAGCCGATGGCCATACGCACCGTGATAGGTCTGACCGGTCCCTTGCCATTTCGCCAGATCGGGATAGAACGCGTTGACGAAACTCGAATCTTCGCGTCCTGCCACGATCCAAACGACTTCCGCCAGTGCGAAACCCGGATTAATCGCAGGGCTGCGCGAAACGACCCAGCGCTCGGTCGGGCGCTCGATGGACAACGCTACATGCAGCAGCTCGCTCGTCCGGCCACCCCGGCCGTTCTGGAGCTGCCAGCCATCGCCTTGCCGAAAAGATGTGGCGATTTGCTCCCAAACCTCGTTGGCCGTCTCGCTCGTGAATCGCTCGATCACGGCGACGCCCCCACCATGCTCCCCACATCGATGTTCCACTTGGGGGGATAGAAAAACTCGATCGGCTTCGGCGTACGGCGGTACTTCTGTTTGATTCGGGTGCGACCCGAGAGCCCCGCGACTTCCGGATGGGCCACACGGGCGTACTTGCCCACCTCACAGAAGAGGTTCTGGCAGTCGATGAGCTGTAGACGGCGACCCCATAACGATTGAAAGCTGAGGCCTAGGCGAGCAAAATGGTCCTCCTGCTGGTCCGCAACGAACTTGATAATCTCCACCTCGTTCAAACCGCCCAAATCGCTGAAGCACTTGCGAATGCCGTCGAGGGCTCCGGGCCCAGGCACAACGAAATGCATCTCGTCGAAGCTGGTCATTTCGCTGTAGTTAATGTCAGTCGCGTACTGGTACGCGAGGAACGGTCCGATGGTCGGGTATGACAGGAGCAGCTCGAACACATCCTGCATCGACGAGGCGTCCTCGATCCGACGCGCGACCTCGTCTTCCATCATTCGCTCGATGATCTTCAAGTGTGTCTTGTGTTTCCGGGCATAGCCGAAAACAGATCGACCGGAAGGCATGATGTACGCTGCGGAGTAGATTCGACTTCCCCGGTCAATCGCATTGGACAGCACACGATCGTACCGTTTGAACGAGAAGTCCTCCCAGGTGACTGCGCCCAACTTCTCGATAAGCAGCTCCCATGTGTCGATCCTGTTGAAAATCTTGAACAGAATGGTGCGGAAGAATACCTCCTCGGCCGCTGGATCTCCGGCGTAGATCACATTTTGGATGAGATATTGGCTGACACGATCCGAAGCCCGATACGCATTCGTGAATTTGAACTCGGAAAGCACGGGGTCCTCCGTCCACGGCGGCGCGTCCCCATGAATACGGCGGAAGAAGACGGCTTGTCGCTCGGTGGCGAAACGCCAATACGTGTCGAACACCTCGGTTGGCTTTGCGGGGGACAGGCGAGAAACGACCGTGCATGACTTGCGGGGCGGCGGTGGCCGGCTGAACGCGAGAAGAGCCTGCGAGTCCATTGCTCCGCTATCGTGAGGTCGGTTGATAGGCGCGTGCTTGTCAACCCACTTGATAATTTTCTTGACCGCTGCTGACAGTGTGCCGTCATTGTCGAGCACGTGTATGGGATATTTTCCATGCTCCCGCTCGGCTAAAGTGTGGTACTCGCGCGCTAGCCGTAGCCGTTCTTCGGTATTCGGGCAACAATCAGCGCTTCCGCGATGAATTAGAAACACCGCCGCCGGACGAATGCGACCCCAGAATGTGCCTTCAAGTTGAACCATATGGCGCAGAGCTCTCGGTTTGATGCCGGCGGCGAGACCGTACACCCAAGTAGACCACCAGAACCGATCAAGGATAACGATTCGCCCCTTCCGAAGTGCCGGAAGAATTCGGCCTTCGATTTCGTCAATGTGGGCGGCGATGTGTAGGGTCTGGAGACTCGCGGCATGGAGTTTGTCGATCCCGACCGAAGTCGGATCATGATGTATTCGGTAGATATGCCGACCGAGCGACCGAGGTTCGTTTCCGGGAAAAGCGATCAGCTCGCAATCCACGCCACGGCCCCGGAGCGACTTGACAAGGCGTCGCGCCAGCTCGCTCTTGCCCGCGCCGTCCGGACCTTCAAACACCAGGAGACTTCCGCTGCCATTTGCCCTAGGGTTCGGATGCTCTATCGAATCGCTAACGTGCACGTTCATTGCCCGAAGAATTTCTTGAACAGTTCAGTCGCGACCGCTATGACTATCGCGGCCAGCAAACTGTATATGCCCATCAGCTGAAGCTGGAGAGACTTGATCTTGCCGCTCAATGCTTGAGGGGACGCTACTTCACCACGCAGACGGGACGCGTCTTCTGGGCCCAGCCCCATCTGGCCCTGGTGGTCCCCTTTATATGGCGTGTCCGTCTCGTCATCGAGGTTGCAAAACCAGATCGGGAAAGTCGGCTCTCCCACCTCCAGGACCGCATCCCTGCTTCCGGCGTTGTAGACTGAAAACTTGAGTTTGCCTTTGAAGCCCGGATCGACATGAAAGCCCGAGATATTGATGAGTCCCCCGAGCTTCTTGCCTGCCTTCATCGAAATGAAAGCCATGGCAGCCAACGGAATGTTGACCTGCTCCTCTGTGATCAACATCGCCATTTGTCCAGACGGTATGACGATCTTCTCCTTCGCTTTCAAGAACTTTGTGGCGCGCCACCGCCTGGCGGGAGTAATGACTGTCTCTCCGCCTAGGCCCAATTCATAGGCTCCGTACTTGATGCGGTCAGGTTGATATCCTGGAATAATTGAATCGGGCTTGAGCTTCTCTCTGAGTGTTTGGGCGCTCCAGAATGCCATAGTGTTTACCTCCGTGTACCATGTGTCGTGTGCGGGCAAGGTTCGGAACCCGCGCCCCCGTTGCCTTAGCCAACGTGGTCGTCCCGTGAGTCAAGACATCCACATCGTCTGCACGCGAGGACCCGGCGAGCAGCCAACACCGCTTGGCGCGACCGTGACACCATTTGGCAGGGCGTCTTCCACGACGCCCGCCATCGGCGCGAGGTCTCGCATCCGGACCTTACCACCGCAAAGCGTACCCGCGGAAGCGATGCAAGTCATCCGCGTGAGCTTGAGTCCCATCTCGTGCGCCATGAATCGGCCAAGCCTGCACAGCCCCAGGTAGTTGCCGTAAGCGCGCTCGAACAAGTACTGCATGCCATAGAAGCCTGTGACGCACATCTCGCCGCCGCCAAGTGGAGTGAACGCGACCTGTTGCAGGCACGGAAACCCCTGCTGGCGACTATCGGTGTGGTCGAGTGCCGGGTCAAGGAGGGCGGCCTGGAGCGCACTCCGGCGGTGGTTCTTTCCGCGATAGGTCTTGATGATGTACTCGAGTTGATTCGGGTGGCGCCCATCGCCGAATTGCGTCAGACGTCTGAAGTAGTGGCCGCGCCGGTTGGCCGGACACTTCTTTACCTTGCGCCAAATCCGGTCGAACCGGTCAAATAATTCTCGACGCGGGCGATGCGGGTTCCACAGGCTTGCCGGGAAGATCGTACCGGCGACCCTGTTGACGCTAAGCCCCGTTCCGAGCGATAGGAGTGAATCGTCCACGGCTTTTCGAATTGTACCGTTCTCGCTTGGGTCATCTTCCTCACCGAGCCCTGTAACCGTGACAACCAACGGAGCCATGTCGATCTTACGCGGTCGCCAAGCCTCAAGAAAAGCAACCGCCCAAACATGGGAGAGGTCATGCCCCGTTACCACAAACTGCCTAGTCATCATCCATTTCCTCAAGGTGCCGGTACTTGTTCCGACCGACATATTCGCGGCGAGACACCCGGACGAAACTGGCCCAGGCTGATTCTTGCAGGATCAAGCGACCAATGCCGGGCGTGACACCTCTGACCAAAACCCGGCCCGCTGCGTCTGGAACAGCCTCGATGCAGCTTCCCTCAGCGCGACCGCCCGCAGGCATGAGCGCGATGTCATCCACTTGGATGTCGACTGGACGTCCACACCACTGCGAGTCCACGATTACAAGCTCACTGGGGCAGTCCTCGCCCAGAATCTCCTTGCGAAGCCGTGGCAGCCGGACTTTCCGCAACTTGTCGGCACGACTGACTTCGAGCAACCGCAATCCGTATTGAAGATGCGATATCAGGGTGGTGTACCCGACCCCAAGCCAACTCGCCAGCGAGTAGATCTCTTGCGGTCCACATGACCGCAGATGCCATCCACGAACCGCCATTCCACGCTCGACGGTCGACTTCGGCATCAGGAGGATTCCCGCGAACGCGTGAGCGAGAATCTCCTCCGGCTCATCTTCCCGTGGCGTATCTCGACTCTCCACAAGTTCGTCAATCTGAACGCCATGGTCGAAAACATCATGGCCAAGCTCGTGTGCGCATGTGAACGCTTTGCGACCGGGCGGCCGAAGCGATGAAACTACGATCGTGGAGGCGCCGGAGTCGACGCTTCGCATGCCATCGAAACTCGCAAGCGATTGGAAGCGAACTTCGACTCCGCGCTTCTCCGCGAGATCAAACGGACAGACGGCATCCTGCAACTCGATTTTCGCCGCTCGTCGAACGCGCAGCGCCCGGGTAATCGCACTTCGCACAAGCTCGATGCGAGAGGTTGCGATCATCTGTTGGCTCCGCGCATGGACTGGAGTAGACGCATCAGTTTGTCGAGATCTTCATCCTTAAGGCTGCTTAGCTGCCTTGCTGCGAGCTTGATTCGGTCACTCACATCATCCGCATCAGCGTCGTGTTCCCCGATGAGCCACGCGGCACTTACTCCGTAAGTGTCAGCAAACCGTGCCAACTCATCCGCCGCCAGCCGCCGTCGTCCGGCTGCGATTTCCGACACAGTCGGTCGGTGCATTTCCATCAGCTTGGAGGCCTGCCCTTGGGACAGCCCAGCGGATTCGCGCGCCATGCGCAATCGAGCGGCGATCGCCATCCGCACTTTCTTGGGTTCACTTGACATGCGCTTTCCCTTCGCGGCTTTCGATAAACTCGACGATGCGCTGCGCTATTTCGGCAATGGGAATTGCCCGTTCGCCGGTCTCATTCGTGAACAGTCGCGCATCATCGGGCGTTTCGATTCCAAGACGCTTGTCGATAAGAATCGTCGCTTCGAGACCGTTGAGACTGTCGAATCCTGGAACGCCCCCAATCGGAATGGTCTTGGCGGTAATCTTGGGACACTCCCTTCCGCTAATCCCTTGGATTTCAGTAATTGCGGTAATCACGGCGGCTTCCACTTCTTGTCGAGTCATTGGAGACTCCTCCTTACGGACCAGTAAGAATATCTTACCATGATCCAGAGCGAAGTCAACCCCCCTTTTTTGGCCTCTCAGTCCATGTTTCGACCCCCAAAAATCGTCGACTATTAGCGCGGTGGCCCGGGGCTTCCCGATTCTCGGCAATCCGCATGGACGGGGAAAGCCCCCCCCATAATGGGTGCCCGAGCCCTGATGGAAAGTTGCTGCCACCCCTACCACAATGAGCTGGATCGTGCGGAGCGGGGAGGCAGACCCCGAGTCTATTTCGAAGGCAACAACGTCGACAATGACGCCGTGCAGGGACTCTTGGACCTTGTGAAACTCTCGGGATCACCTAAAACAATGGAGCAGCGCTGGGCGATCGTGGTGATCAGCAAAAGCGGTGGTACGTTGGAGACGGCCGTAGCTTTTCGGACGTTTCTCTCTGCGCTGGACGAAACGTGCTCTGACGATCCAAGTCAACGCGCACAACTCGTTGTGCCGGTCACCGGACCCGACGGTCGATTGCGGACTCTTGCCAACGCATTAGGTTGCCAGGATATTTTCACGATTCCCAACGGGGTAGGGGGGCGATTTTCGATTTTTTCTGCCGTGGGATTGTTGCCGGCTGCCATTTTGGGCCTCGACGTTGTGAGGCTCTTGGAAGGTGCCGAAGCAATGAACGCACACTTCATCTCCGCCGAGCCCGGAAGCAACACCGTGCTGGATTTCGTCGCCGCGTGCCACTTGATGGAACGAAATAGAGGCGCCACGATTCGTGTCTTGTCGACATGGGGAAAAGGACTGGAAGCGACCGGCCTGTGGTACGATCAACTGTTGGCCGAAAGCCTTGGCAAAGACCAGCGCGGCGCCACACCGCTCACCAGCGTCAACACCCGCGACCTACACTCTCGCGGTCAGCAGCATCAGGAAGGCCGCCGCGACAAACTGATCACGAACCTCATCGTCGATAATCCGAGATGCGACCGTGTCACGGTGGGACATTCGCAATTCGACCAGGATCAGCTCAACGCGTTGGCCGGCAAGGCACTGCCCGACATCATGCAAGCAGCGCTCCGAGGAACCAACGAGGCATACACCCAAGCCCGAAGGCCCACAGCCAACTTGCATTTACCACGATTGGACGAGGCGTCCATGGGACAACTTTTCCAGATGCTTATGCTCGCCACGGTCGTTGAAGGGCGCCTCGTCGGAACCAATCCCTACGGACAGCCAGGCGTCAACGCCTACAAAGAGAAGATGAACGCAATTTTACGCGGTTCCTAGCGAGGAGCAAAACCATGGCAACAGAACTTACGTGGCTTGGACACGGCAGTTGGTCGATCACGGCGAAAGAAAACACGATTTTGCTGGATCCCTTTTTGAACGATTCGCCCACGGCCCCCGTCAAGGCCGACGACGTTTCAGCGGATTACATTCTTGTCTCGCACGGACATTCCGACCACGTTGCCGACGTGGTCTCGATCGCTAAGCG
>JADFIX010000822.1 GCA_022566435.1 Planctomycetota bacterium | reverse complement strand
CCGGATGGGAGTGAATTCGGAAGGCGCAATTTGGTATTTGAAGAGACTTCTACAGATGGTGGATCGAGCGATCGATTTGGATGTGCAAGTGCGCACGCGACTGCGTGGTCGAATCGAATCGGCCGCGCGGGAAGCGCGGCGCCGAGCAGTGATAGAAACGGAACGACGGTCACGGGCCGAACAGAATCGTGCAGCGGCGCTCGAGCGCGTGCGGTTGGTGGAAAAAACGACTCGGGATGAAATCAAGATTCGCCAGTTGATGGAACGGTTCAATTCTCTGAGGGCCGAGGGCCGATATCGGGAAGCCGAGGATGCGGCGCTGCGGATTCGCAAGCTGGCTCCCAACAACCCAGTGACCGAATCGATCATTCATAACGTTCGGTTTGCCGGAAACATTGCGAGGATGCACGATCTTCGCGAGATGCGTCAGAAGAAGTTCGTGGAGACTTTGAACCAAGTAGAACTTTCTAGTATCCCGTTCCCGGATGACCGTCCGATTGTTTATCCGCCAGCGGAGGTGTGGCGCGAGTTGACGAGGAAACGGCGGACATACCGCGCAGGGGGCCGTGAGCAAGTTGGCGGTTCCGAAGAAAGGATTCGCAGGGCGTTGGGGCAGACGACGATGATTGACTTCATCGAAGTGCCGTTGCGGGACGTGGTGGATTATTTGGCGGACTTGCACAAAATTCCGATCGTGATCGATGCCCGGGCGCTTGATACCGTGGGAATGGGAACGGACACTCCGATCACTCGGCGATTGCAAGGAATCTCTCTTCGATCGGCGTTGCGTATATTGTTGAGGGATTTGGAACTGACTTATGTAATTCGAGATGAAGTTTTGCAAATCACCACACAGGAAGAGGCCAACGCGAACCGGATCATCAAGTTCTACCCGGTGGGTGACTTGATAATTCCGATCCAAAACACGCAAGTCAATCCGTTTGCGCCTGGTGGCGGACTAGGCCGTGCCTTCGGCGGCGGTGCCTTTGGTGGCGGCGGTTTTGGCGGGGGCTTGGGGGGCTTCGGCGGTGGTGGAATCAGTGCCGTGAAAGACGAAGCGGAAGATTTGATACTCATTGGGAAAAAGCCGATGAACCCGCCAAATCCGCAATTCAGAAGTCGGCAGCCAAAGTAATTGTTTCCGTGAGTGACTCGGTCAGGAGACCGGTCACAGCGTGTTGCGCGCTTTGTAGCTTGGCCCTCTGGGCCGAGTTTTCAGCGTTTGACTTTGCCAAACTGCGTTTCAAGATCACCGTCGAGCTGGCTAAAAAACTTGGCGTAGAATAATCTGCCCGTGCTCTACCGCTCCCGACCAAACCTTTCGAGCCGTAAAACGGCCTGGATAAAGGACGGTTCGCTGGTGGCTTCCGCCGTTCGCCGATGAGACGCCTTTTGTGGTTGGTATTGCTCGAAGATGGGAACGAGCTGATCGACCATCCAAGGACAGGCGGGAATCCGATTCTTCGGACGCGTCGATTCGAAGAGAAGAATGAGCGCTAGAAGAAAGAACAGCAGAGCTACGAAGTGCTTCATCTGTCGCGGCTTTGAGTGTGATTCGAGAGCTTCAAGAGATTCGTCGTTTAATACTCCTGTCCCTCTCTGAAAATGAGTGTTTGAAGCGATGGTTTGGTGAACAGTATTCGCACTTCGCATCCATCGCAATGTCGATTTGCTCACTTTGGTAGCCCATCTGAAGAGCTAGCAATGGAGCGGGTAAGGTGAAAAAGTCGCGGAGGACTTCATGATGGCGATGCTAGTGAGGCACCGGCCAACGAAAGCGTCGGCAAACTGATAGGCACTGCCTACAATGAAGAAAATCTGGCCTCTCTACCGTGTGCTGCCGGTGCTGGTATTAACGCCGTGATTCCTTCTTCTAGGTCACGCGAAGGAGCACCATACTCGCGCCGTTGACATTCCAGATTTCTACGATCCCGAACTTTGCTAGCTCGCGAAATTCACACTTGTGATTGTCGGTTCAGGCACGGACTTGTGTTGCAGAAACCCGTCCGCGTGTTTTGCCCACCAGAGTTTTAGACTGCGAATCTCGGCATCCAAGTCGAAATGCGACACCGTGAGGCTCGCAAGTTCTGACGCCCGAAGTCCCGTACCCAGGGCGGAAGCGTACAACATGAATCGCTGCATCCCAGACATCTGCCTGAATTCGTCACCGGTCCGCGCCGCATCCAATAAGCGGGTGACTTCCTCATCATTCAGTTCCCGCCGCTCACGGCGAACGTCGGTGTTCGCGTTGACGCAAGACAGGTGGGCAACCGGCGATTCTTTCGCTCTTCGGTCTTTTATCATCCAGTTGCAGAATTGCTTGGCAGCGTGCAGATAATGGTTGCTGGTCTTGGGACCGATCCCGTCTTTCATACTCCGGCTGTCCGCGAGATATGTCTCGACGGCCGAAGCTGAAATGTCAGCGTAATACACGAAACCACACGCCTGAAACACGGAACGAATGCGACCGGCCGTCTGGTCGGCATACTCCTGTGTTCTGCCCCCGTTGAGAATCGACCGCCGATAATCGCCGAGGTGCTCAGACAGCGGCTTGCTGCGGTCCGCCCACCGGGAATCGAGAATCCCGTACTTGACGAGGCGGGCGCGAAACTTGGCGTCCATCGTGTCGAGCCAAGCAGAAAGTTCCGCTGTCAGCGGTTCTTTCTTCTTCCGCAGCGACACGAGCCGTTCAATCTTCCGGCCCATTTCCTCCGT
>JADFIX010000821.1 GCA_022566435.1 Planctomycetota bacterium | reverse complement strand
CCGCACCGTCCGCGTCGAGCGTCCAGTGCTGCTCCCATCGCAGAATGATCGCGTCATCCTCGGGAAACTGGGCCGCGCCGATGGTCAGATCAGGCTCGCCCGCGGTTCGAACCTGTGCGACCGCGGTCGTCGCCCGGCAACCCAACAGCCCCATCAGGCCGACCAGGACCAGCCCGATCGCGCCGCAATGTGCCGGAATTTCGTTACGAATTCTTTTCTGCATATCGCTAGCCTTTGTTGGTGGTGAACATTCATGAAGCGCCGAACTCAGCGTCCGCCCGCCATATCGGTCGAGTCGCCCTCGAGCGCGATTTGCGTCGGCTGCGACTGTGAATCGCCGTCGGTGCAAACGATCCAGTCGTCGGCGATTTCGTACATCTTGTCGATGGCCTTCTTGTAGTCCGGATATTCTTCCGGCGGGATCAGGCCCTTTTTGAGGGTGAACTCGAAACGATAGGTCAACTCGCCGTCGCCCGGCGTCGCCTTGAAGGAGAGGGAGGCGGCAGGCGAATCCATCGACTGCGGCTCGGGCACGTGCTGTACTTGCCAACCGGGAGGCAGCTTGATCGTTTCCTCATAACGGACCATCCGCGTGGCCCAGTAGTAGATGCCGTACTTGCGCTCTTCCTTCTCTTGCTTGTCGAGGTAGCCCGCACGGAAGAACCCGTTGAGCGGGTGCGACATGAGCGGCAAACGAAACATGGAAACCCCGTCACCGGCGGCGGCGTAGCCGGGCGCCGACACGGTCATGTCGATCCTGGCATCTTCCGTATAGTCATACGGGTCGGTGTGCTTGAAGCTGACCAATTGTGCGTTCGGCGCGATGTTGAGATTCGTTTCGAACGCCGCCCGCTGCTCTGGCATCGGCCGACCATGGATGTAACGTCGGAACCGATTGCAGGCCACGCCGTCCAGGTGGAAAGCGATGTGTGTGGTCAGCGAGCCGTCCTCGCCGATCTCACTTTCTGCGTGGGCCTCCCGCCTGTTGGATTCCGGCTCGTAGAATGGCGACCGGGTGAGATCCTGTCCCTCGGGCGTGCCGTAGACCAGACCTTGTTCCTGCTCCAGGCTGGACCATAGATCGCGATTCAGCGGCACCCAGGTGGGATCGAGAATGCGGAAATCGCCGTTCTTTTCCCGCATGACGGTGACCGTGTGGTTGAACTGATCGGCGGGGATGCGCTCCACCCGCGAGCCGGCCTGGGTCAGTGCGGGGTAAGCCTCGTGGCCCAATACGCGGAGCATGGTGATCAACATGCCCGCCTTGTCCTTGCACACGCCGCCGCGATCGCGAAAAGTCTTGCGGCTGTCGTGCAACGTATAGCCTTCGCACGCCCCGCCTTGCTTCGTCCCGTAGTAGCGAATGTTGTCCGCCACCCAGTGGGTGACGGCCGCGATCTTTTCTTCATCCGTCGCCAGACCTGAAGTGATTTTCGCTACTTCCGCCCGAATGGCATCGTCGGCGTCGAACTGTGGTTCGTTGACCACGTGGAACCAACGCGACTTTTCTTCCCACGCCCCGAGTGTGGCCATGACGAGTTTCGTCACACAATCGTCCCGCGCCACCATGTTCGGTTCTTTCTTGATCGCCGGAATGTCCTTGGCCGACCAAGTGTGAATCAACGTGCCATCGCCGAACCATAGCGACGACTTCAGCTCGCCGTTGTAGACCTCGTATTGGACCGGCATGTCTTTGGGCATGTGGACCGTGTAGCGTTTGTTGATGATGGGGTACTTGCCTTGGAATAGCGTGACTTCGTACCACTCTCCGGCCATCGGCGGAATGAGGTCTTCGCCGGGCGAACCGGCCGCCCCCGAGGCCCCACTCCCGGCGCCTGCTAGGTAGGCGATGTTGAAACCGATTTTGCTGGTCCGCAGTTCGAGCGTGTCGCCGACCTCCAGACGCGGCAGGGACAGAAGTTCCTGTATCCCGCCCCAATAGATCGCATGCTGCACGGCCGGGTGGCCTATGAGGCCGGCGAGATCGACCTCTTCGATACCGCCGTCCTTACGATGTACGCGGACGCTCTTGATGGTCACGCGGTAGGTATCGGGGTCGAAGTCCCAGCGTAGCACGGACTTCTCCCGCACGCCCGCGTCGGTGAGAATCTTGATGACCTGACAAGCTTCGGTCGTGGCGAGGCCGCTCTTGTAGACGTAGACGTCGGCCTCATCCAACACGTAGACGAGGTCGGCGTCGTTGTAGTCTTTGGACTCGCTCGCGTCGGCGATCATTTTTTCGATCTGCTTCGCCGTCGCCGGCTCCGGCGGTTCGGCCATCGCCCCTCTGCCGACCATACCGGACAGCGCGATGCCCGCCCACAAAGTCATTCGCACGGTTCGTGTTCTCATGAGATTTGCCTCATTCGGATCGAAATCGGTTATTGAAAGCCGACCACAGCGGCAGTCGCCTTGCCGGCCGCGCACGGCGCGCCGCAGGCCCCGCAGACGAGCGGCAGGGGCTCTTCGACGCGCGGCGCCTCGCTCACGCTCCAGTGACGCACCGATGAAGTTCGAGTGGACCGGGTCGAGCGGCGTGGTATCGTCTTCCGTGACATGCGAAGCCCTCCATGGGCGGAACCGTATGATCCGGGCGTTGAGCATACCATGCCCGACCGGCATTTCGAGTTCTCTTGACGAGTCCATCCCAAACCCGCATGGCGCGGGTATACTGAGTGAGTTATGGCTGCCCGAATCACAACACGCCCCGGCGGCTGC
>JADFIX010000820.1 GCA_022566435.1 Planctomycetota bacterium | reverse complement strand
TGATTTTCGATGATCGTACAGCCTTCCAGCGTCGGGTCACTATCGAGCCTGAGGTAGATGGCGCCGCCGGACTGGGCCGTGTTCGCACGGAAGGTACAGTTGGTTAAGACCCCGTGACTCTCTAAGATATTATACATTCCTCCGCCAAACTCAGTTGCTGTGTTATCGGTGATGCTGCAGTTCGTCATGATTGGACTGCCGCCGTCAGTATTGTAGAGGGCACCGCCCAACGAGGCGGAATTCTCCGTGAACGTACAGTCGATCAGCGTCGGAACCGCCCCGGCATCGTTGTACATGGCGCCGCCGTTCGTGGCAGAGACGTTGTCGGAAAAGATGCAGTTGATCAGCGTCGGTTGCCCTTTCACAAACATGCCGCCCCCGCCGCCGGCGGTACCCGCCGTGGCGTTGGCATAGAACAGGCAATCTCTGGCGGATGTCTGGATGTTGGCATGATTATGAAGACCGCCACCCCAACGATTCGCAAAATTACCCCGAATCTCGCAGTTGAGCAGCGTCGCCCCGCCGTGATCGTTCACCGCACCGTGATTGCCCGCCCGGTTATTCTCGAAGATACAGTTCCGCAGTGTCGGATTGCCGAAATAGATGTTTATACCGCTCCCCTGATCCCGGCTCGCGGGCGTCGCACCCTGCCCAGGAGCGTTGGCGTTACCGTCTGACACCGTAAAACCGTCCAGGATGGCCGTCTCGTTGTTGTCGGTGCTCACCACCACGTGGTACGCGTTCTCGTAGTTATTGCCGATCCTGTTGCAGAGTACGCCGTACCACACCCCAGCCGCATTGATACAGTCCGGCTCGTTGGTGAAAAGGACATCGTCGCCGATCAGATCACCGGAAAGAACGCTCTCAAAGAGCGTCACGTCACGTGCGTTCGGATCGACAGCCCCGCACCCGGCATAGCCGCCGTAAAGACCCACGCCATCGATCAACTGAAACGAAGCCGTACGGTCACCGGTTCCTTGATCGGGTAAATAACTGCCGTTCGCGACGTGGATGTCATCGCCGGCGACCGAGATCGCCAACGCGTCCTGCAAATCGACAAACGCACCGCACCAGGACGAGCCGTCGTGCAACGGGCCTGCGGCGCTTTGATCAACGTAGATCACGTTTCCGGTGGATGAAGTGGACGACGAAAGGATACACTGAACAATGGCAACGAAAACAAACATGTTCGTCCCCTAGGCCGTCTCGGGATAGGCCCACCCGCTCGATTCGGCAACGCCATTCTACAGAAAGCACGCGCCCAATTCAAGGCAGGCAATGCCCGCCGTGGAATTAATCCGAGACTTCTGCTCGAAACCTGATACTAGTGCCGTTTCCAGAAAGGTTGCATCCTTTTCTTCCCCCCTTTCCGAGGGGGGATTCAGGGGGGTTGCATGACGAATCCGGGACCTCCCCCAACCGCTCCTTCGCAAGGAGGGGAGCCAATTCTGACAGAACCTTTCTGGAAACGGCACTAGGCCCGGTCCGGTCCGGGCCGCCGCGACTTTTCCCGCCGATGACGCCGGTTTCAATCCAATACTGCGGAAAGGCCGACATCAGGTAGAAATGTCCTTTTTCCAGTTAATTTGCTGATTTCGTCCGATATTCCAAGCTCTCTCGAGTCGGCTAATAGCGGTGATACGGCACCTAGTCGTGGCTATACTGAAGTGGGGGTCATGGTCACTGCGCGAGCCGCAATCATGCGGTCGCATTTCCAGGAATCAAGGGTTTCCAGCGTATGCCGAGGGGTCGTTGTTCAAAAACGTTGAATCTGATGGTCTGGTCTGCAATTTTGGCGCCGTCTTTATTCGTGATGGGGGCCGGAACGGCGGCCAAGCGCGAGAATCGGGCGGCGGTGCCCATGACCGAGCAGGATTTTGCGGAAAGCGTGAATGGGAAGTTCTCGCTGCGCGCAAGTACGTTGTTTACGCCTGACGTCACCGCGACCGCCGCCGCGCCGATTCGCATGACCATTCCAATCGAAGGCCGCCAATACGCGATTGTTCTGCACCACCACTCGATTCGGGCACCGGGATATCAGCTTCTTATGCAGGGCGCCGACGGTACACTGGTGCCGGTCGAGCCGGGCCCCGATGACGGCCTGCAGCGACTCGGGAACCGCCAGCTCCCCCAGGTCACCCACCAGCCGGAACTGCTCGCCCTCTTGTACCAGGTCGCCGCCTGCCAGCAGCATGCGCACAAACTCAACTGCATATAGGGGCACCCCGGCGGCGCGGGCGGCGATGAGCTGCACAGCGTCGTCGGGCATACCCGGGGCGAGGCCGGCCACGAGATCCCGCATCGAGGGTTCCGCAAGCGGGGACAGATGCACCGATAGCAGGCTCGACCCACCCGAGTCCCATTCCGGCCGTGTCTGGAGAAGATCGGGCCGGGTGAGGGTCAAGACGAAAATGGGGAGGCTGCGGGATCGGTCCACCAGCTCTTCGACAAAGTCGACCAGGCCGGCATCGGCCCATTGGAAATCCTCGAACACCAGCACCGTGGTGCCCTGATCGGCGATGCGGTGGAAGAACGTCCGCATCGCCGCAAACAGCTCGGTGCGATCTCCCGCCGGCATGTCGTCCAGGCCGAGCAATCCGGCCAGGCGCGGTTCGATCCATTTCTGTTCATCGGGATCGGGCACGAACTCGGCCACCGAGGTGCGGAGCTTGATTCGAGACTGGTGGGCCTCCTCACCTTCGGCGATACCCGCCCGGCGACGGAC
>JADFIX010000020.1 GCA_022566435.1 Planctomycetota bacterium | reverse complement strand
GCGAGCATAAACGACACTCTTCTTCATCGCACCTCCACTCCCCAAACAGCCGATGATGAAAGCGGACGTCTGCCCAAAGTGGTAGGTCCCCATTGTCCCCACCATGCCGTTCCGACTTAAACATCTCCTCAGCCACCCGAACCCGGAAACGTACAGTCTCAAGATCCATGCCGTTGACTATGTGGGCAACGGTTTGGTTGTGATCAAAGCCACGCGGGTCCGGTAATAACGCACTACCTATGTCGGGTGTCATGGTTAGGCCGCCCCCAAGGCTGCTGGCTGAATTGGTGGTTGCTCAGGCGCGCTATGTGCTAGTCTAGGGGGCAGCCCGTTTTCTACGAGCCACAGGTCGCGGACAATCGCTTTTGCCATAACGCGCATGGCGTCGGCATCACGATGTCCGTCAGTCCAGTGGATGCCGTTAAACGCCGAGCAGTCCTTCGCAACGGTAGTGCGTTCACGTTCGAAGTTTTTGCTAGCTCTCAATTTTTTCGTGTACGCCCTGGCTTCGTCACAGTACTCGCATTCACCCTCCACCTCACGCATAGGTGGATGGGTGAACATCGTGCGCTCTCGCCTCATGTCGTAAATGGGGCGGTAGGGAGATAGCGGCAGTTTCTTGCCGTTCTTATCTCTTCCGCCGTTCATCTTCATGCAGGGCTTCGCAAGCCTTGCGATCGCGTGAGACTTCAAGCGAGGACTGAACCCTGCCTTCTTCCCCTTCTCCTTCTTCTGGCCCGGAGCGAGCCCGCAGTATTTCCAGGCCTTGGCCACGTTGCCGAACTCGATCATTGGGGGAGCGCAACCAAGGAAAACGAAACATGCCTCGGACAGCCCGATGGTCGACATGACGAATTCGTATACGGGCTCGCCCTGGCAGATATTCTTGCATTCACGCTTCCAGCGAGCCGATACCAGATTGAGTTGGCTGATGGCGTCCTGGATGGGCAGAAGTGCAATGTCGGGTAGTCCGTCTTTTGCAAGACGACCGGTCTGGAGTTGCGCGGACGTCTTCATGCGCTCCACGAGCATCGCTTGGCGTGCTCGGACAGCGAGGGTGGCGTAGATCTCGGGTTGCATTGCTGGGTCTCCTAGATTACAGCAGCCCTACGGCTGCGTCGCGTACTTGCTCGCGTTGGAGGGCTGGGTCTCCAGGCCATGTGTCCATTACATAGCCGGACACCACATCCTCAATCGGGGCGCCATCGATGGGGATCTCGCCTTCTGATGTCTCCATTGTCTGGGCGTCCTCTACTACGGTAAACTCTTCTTTGAGCTGATAGTGGAGTGCTCGGGCCTTCAGCTCCTTGATCATGCCCCTGTTGATTTCAGCGTGTACAGCTGGGCTGACGTTCGTGAGGCGCTGACGGACGCTGCCATTGGGGCATACAACAGCGGCAAAGGTGTGTGGCCCTACGATCACACGGAATCCTTCACCGTATCAAACCTGAAGTCCATCACGGATCATTATCCTGTGTTGCCGAAGTTGTTTCGTCGCCTCACGGAATACCTGAAGAAAAACAGGGGCAGCGTGAGGGGTTTCAAGGAATGGCTGGCTGGCAGGCCTGAGGCCGTGCTCGACCTGCGGTATGGAAACGTCACGCACTTCGACGAGTTCGTTTTTGAGTCCGGCAAGAAGGTCGGGTTATTGCGCTATCCCGAAGAACTCGTGTTCCTCTCATAGCTGACGGTTCACAATTGTTGCGACCGCTCCGACGCGTCGTAAAACACAGGCGCACACCGTACGTGGAAGAAACGCTCCGTTCACGGCGTTTCATTCCGCTCGATGGTGTAAAGAAACCAGCGCGTCTTCGGGTTTCCCGATCGAGGCGTTTGCCGCACGAAATATATCACCCATGTCGTTTCGTCGCTCATGCGCAATCGGTAGTAATGTCGCCGCAGGTAGAGATCGCCCTGGGCTCGCGACCCTTCGCGCGACGACTGCTTCCACGCCGCGAGCTGCTCGACGATCTCGAACGAATCCCCGTGCCAGGTGAAGCCCGTCGGCAGACCGGGTTCCCCGCCGGCCATGCGGATCGCGTCGCTCGTGCCGGCGTGCGGCTTGATCGGTTCGCTGACGAGTTCAGGCATGCAGATTAACTCGCTTGTGTCAACGGCCACGCGCGATCGCCACGCCAAAGCCCGAGTACAACGCATCATCTCGCGGCTTGGACCTCACAAGAAAGCCGCAGCCTACGCCAGCGTAATACGCAGCACGTCGATGTCCGGATAATTGGCATATTGCGTGGCCAGCTGCCGAGCTTCTTCGACGTTGTTGGCGTAGATACGGAACTGTTTGACCGGGCCGGGTTTCTTGTCGCCGATTTGTTTGTATTTGAAGTAAACGATATAGGGTGCCATCGCAGTTTCTCGTTTGGCGGCAAGACGTCTCTCACGCCGCGGTAGATTCATTATCGGTCCCGGCGTCCCTAAAACGGGCACTTCCGCGTGGACCCGTCGCCTATTCTTCTTGTCCGAATCCGTACGAAGAGATCGCAGTATAGTCCGCGTTTGGTCTTTCGTCGACGGCGAGGTGAGGTCGTCATTTCGCGCATTGGGACCTTGTACGGCTGATTTGACGCCAAATCTGCCGACCGCCGCAAAGCTGTGGCTCGCACTTGGACGGCGTTGTCGGGCGGTCGATAGAGTAGGTAGCGGTCCGTCCGATTGTGTCCGGCCTGTTGCTGGACAACCGCCGCACGGCTAGAATTCGAGGAGTTGTTCGCGGTTTTTTCGGACTCCGAGTTGATGGCGAGGACGGTAGTGGGAAGTCAGGTCGTCCGGTTGGGATCCTCACGGCATGTCGTGAAGATTCAACGGTCTGTTCGGAGTAAGGGGCAGCAAGTACCGAGGTCGCCCGACCGGCGAATCCGAGATTCGCGTTCGAGCGCCGATTCCTAGGAGAAGCACGGATATGTTCGAGCGATTTACGGATCGTGCTCGCAAAGTCATGGCCCTTGCCAATCAAGAGGCGCAACGGTTCAACCACGAGTACATTGGCACGGAGCACATCCTTCTAGGATTGGTGAAGGAGGGCTCGGGCGTCGGTGCGAATGTGCTGAAAAATTTGGACGTTGATCTCCGCAAGGTTCGCCTCGAGGTCGAAAAGCTCGTCAAGAGCGGGCCGGAAACGGTCACCATGGGGAAACTCCCTCAGACCCCCCGCGCCAAGAAAGTCATCGAGTACGCGATCGAAGAGGCGCGAAACCTGAATCACAACTACGTCGGTACCGAGCACTTGCTGTTGGGGCTCTTGCGCGAACAGGACGGCGTGGCGGCCCAGGTTTTGATGAACCTCAATCTCAAACTGGAAGACGTTCGCGAAGAGGTCTTGAATCTGCTCGGCGCGACCGACGAACCGGAAGAGGTCGGCGGCGGGGGCGGGGTGATCGGCGGTGAAGCGAAGCGGGGCAAGAGCAAGACGCCGGCCCTCGACTCGTTCGGAAGAGATCTCACGGAAATCGCCAAGCAGGACAAGCTCGATCCGCTCATCGGTCGAAAACGTGAGATCGAACGCATCATACAGATACTCTGCCGCCGGCAGAAGAATAACCCGGTGTTGCTCGGTGAGGCCGGTGTCGGCAAGACCGCGATCGTCGAGGGTCTGGCCCAGAAAATCATCGCCCACGACATCCCGGAACTGCTGGCGGATCATCGCATCGTCGTGCTCGATCTGGCCATGATGGTCGCCGGCACGAAGTATCGCGGTCAGTTTGAAGAGCGGATCAAGGCGGTGATGAACGAGGTTCGCCGCGCCGGGAACGTCATCCTGTTCATCGACGAATTGCACACGCTGGTCGGTGCCGGCGGGGCGGAAGGCGCGATCGACGCATCGAACGTCCTCAAACCGGCGCTGAGTCGTGGTGAGATACAGTGCATCGGCGCCACGACGCTGGACGAATACCGCAAGTACATCGAGAAGGACACGGCGCTCGAGCGGCGGTTCCAACAGATCATTGTCGAGCCGCCAAACAGGGTGGAGACGATCGAAATCCTCAAGGGATTGCGCGACCGGTACGAAGCGCATCACCGCGTGCAGATCACCGACGCGGCGTTGGGCAAGGCGGTCGAACTGTCCGATCGGTATATTTCCCGCGTGCAGCCCGACAAGGCGATCGACGTGATGGACGAGGCCGGTGCGCGCGTTCGCCTGAAGTCCATGACCAAACCGCCCGACCTGACAGAGCTCGAAACCGGGCTGGAACAACTGACCGCGGAAAAAGACGAGTCGGTCAAGAACGCCGACTACGAACGGGCCGCGCAGATTCGAGATCAGATGGACTCGATCAAGATGAAAAAGCGGACCCTACAAAAGGAATGGCGCGAGCGGAGTTCGGAAACCGACGGCGTCGTCGATGACGAGATCATTGCCGAGGTGATCAGCACCATGACCGGCATTCCGCTCACCCGGATGGGCAGCGATGAGGCCGAGCGACTGTTGAAGTTGGAAGACGAGTTGCACCTCCAAGTCGTCAGTCAAGACGAAGCGGTTTCCGCGGTCGCCCGTGCGGTGCGCCGCAGCCGAAGCGGTTTGAAAGACCCCAACCGTCCCATGGGGAGTTTTATCTTCGTGGGTCCGTCGGGTGTCGGGAAAACCTATCTGGCCAAGTGTCTGGCGGAATTCATGTTCGGTGATCCCGACGCGCTGTTCGTACTCGATATGTCCGAGTACATGGAAAAACACAACGTGTCGCGTCTGATCGGCGCCCCGCCCGGATACGTCGGGTATGAAGAGGGTGGCCAACTGACCGAGCGCATTCGTCGTAGGCCGTATTCCGTGATCCTTCTCGACGAAATCGAAAAGGCCCATCCGGACGTGTTTAACATGTTGCTGCAGATCATGGAAGAGGGTCGGCTGACCGACTCCTTCGGGCGTCATGTGGATTTCAAGAACGTGATCCTCATTATGACCAGCAACGTCGGTGCCCACCGCATCACGCACCAGGACGATTTCGGATTCCAGAAGCGTGACGAAAACGTCACCTATGACAAGATGAAGGAAACGTTGAAAGTCGAATTGGAAGACTACTTCCGGCCGGAATTCCTCAACCGACTCGACGAAATTATCGTCTTCCACAAGCTCGTTCACGACGACATGATGCAAATTATCGACCTCGAGTTGGCCAAGCTGGCCAAACGCGTGGCTGAAAAGGACATGGAACTGGTGGTGCAGGAAGACGCCAAAGATTTCCTCATCGAGCACGGTACGGACGAGAAGTTCGGCGCTCGCCCGTTGCGTCGCGCGATCGAGCAGTTTGTGGAAGACGCATTGTCCGAAGCGATGCTTCGTGGCGACTTCGTGGGACAAAACAAGGTCGTGGTGACCGTCAAACCGGATGGCGAAGACGACCCATCGGAACTCCTTTTGACAGGCGTTACGGTCGAGAAGGAGGAACCCGAGCCCGTCGGCGCTGGGAATTCCGAGGAGACCTAAACACCGCGATTCGCGGATACGTGGAATCCAATCGAACGGGGCTTGCTTGGCCAGCGAGCCCCTTTTTCTCGCGCAAATACGTCTATTCTTCGATTCACCGCACCCGGCGAGGAACTTTTTCGGCAGATGGTGAGTATAACAGTTGGTACGAGGCCCACGTCCTAGTCTCTTGTCGGTGATTCGTCGGTCAGGTTGTCCCGGTTCCAAGAGCGGGGTAGAATAGGGCGTTCTTGGATTGAAATCACACGGCCACCCAGGCGAGTGGCGCGGCGTCGGGGTTTTTTGTGCGCCAAGTCGGATGACAGCATGAGAACCAAATGGGCAGTCACCATTCGATCGCTTTTTGGCAAGTCGATTGTCATGCTGACTTTCTTCGTCGTTCAGAGTTGGGTGGCGGCAGTCCGGGCTGATATTGAATTGACGGTCACGCGTGTCGGGTTTCCCTCATTGACGGGACCGATCGTTCGGAACGGCGCGTGGACGCCGGTGATTGTCGACCTGTCACTCTTGGGGGCGCGTGAGAGTTTCGACGGCACCCTTCGTATTGCCCAAACGGACAACGACGGCGACGAGTGTTTTGATTCACTGGAGGTCCACTTGCGGCAAAACAGTGGGGGCGGGCAGAGCTACACATTGTACGTCCCGTCGAATCCGGCTCGCGGACAAGGCAAATTCATCGTCGAACTTCTCGACGACAAGGGCGCGGCCGTCGAGGCGATTTCACTTGGTGAACAGACATTCCGCGCCGCGCCCGCGCAGCAGCCCAGCGTGGTCTCCGATGACGAGCTCATCATCCTCGACCTTTCTCCGGATGCGATCGGACCTGTAAGAGATCTGGCAGACGCCGACAAACGTCTTTCCTACAACCGAATGCTCAATCTCGTGCATGTCAGCCCCAAGAGCCTACCGGAGCACTGGATTGGCTTGGAAGCCGTCGATCACATCGTATGGGACAACGCCAACCCGGAGGATCTGACACCGAAACAGTTGAACGCTCTGCTGGAGTGGGCCAATCAAGGCGGGGTGCTGCTCATTGCCGCCTCGCGATCTGCCGGATCGGTCATTTTGACAAAGCCGCTCTCGGCGGTTTTGCCGGTGGAGCTAGGCGAGGTCGTCATAGTGGAAAACCTCAAATCCGTCCGACAGGAACTGGTCGAAGCGCCCGCCGCGAAAGAGGGCGAGCGGCGCACCGACGACTGGCTGGATGAACCCTTCGGCAGACCGGTACCGGTTGTGCGATGTACCTTGCGCGAAGGTGCCCGTGCCATCGCTTATGAAACCCTGTCGATGGACGGCAATTCGGAAGATAGTCCCGTCGTATCACGCCGTCGATTCGGTCGAGGGCATATCATCTTTTCCGCGGTCACCGTCAAGGATCTGTTCAGTGCGCCGGGACGAGCCACGGAGTTTTTCGAACAACTGTTCTATTTGGCCAAACCGGAAAACCCGGACCAGGGTCGACCCTATCCCGCCTCGCTTTTCAATCAAGTGCTTCGGCCGATCTCGTTCTCGACCTCAGGCGGACTCTATTTGTTTCTCGCGGGTGTCTCATCCGTCGCGTACGTCATCCTGGCGACATTCGGCACGTGGGGTGTCGTTTCCAACCGAGGATGGCGTCAACACAGTTGGTCGGCTTTTGCGGTCATGGCCGCGGCGACGAGCGTGCTCGCGTGGGTGGTCGTACAATCACGACAGGGATTCGGTGAAACACTGCGGCAGACATCGATCATCGACACCGTCGCGGGTGATTCGATGGCGCATGCGACGACGTTTTTCGGTTTGAAAACCAGTTCGGACAAAAGGCTCGATTTGTGGCTGCCCGCCGATCCTCTGGGCGCGACGGAACCGGACGAGACAGCTTGTTTTCTTCGTCCCCTTCCAGGCGCTTTCGAGTCGACCGAGCCCAGTACGAGCTTTGCCGATCCCGACGAGTATCGGCTCCGACCGGCCAGCGCCGTGGTGGAGAACGTGCGCCTTCGCGCAACGTTGAAGTCGTTCGAAGGTCGTTGGCGCGGGATGCTGAGCGGTCGATTTTTGGGGGAAGTCGTGGTACGCGGAGGCGTCGTCACCGAGGAGAGTTACTTGATCAATGACCTCGGCGTCGATCTCAAGAATTGTTGGTTTTTGATCACCGACGTGGATGCAGACGAAAAGAAAACGGTACGTGCAAGCGGCGGCATTTTCGCGTTCGATATCGGCGACTTGCCGGCGGACGGCAAAAAAGTATTCTTGCGAAATCTTTGTTTCCCCTCGGGTAGCAAACTTTCCAAGTCCAACGTGCTGAATCAGTCCACGTTGGCCGGTCGGCAAGCGGAATGGGAAAGTCCCTTTGTCTCTCTACTGTCGAGTATCGGCATGGTGGGCATCGGTGGGGTC
Source organism: Planctomycetota bacterium (assembly GCA_022566435.1). GTDB lineage: Bacteria > Planctomycetota > Phycisphaerae > UBA1845 > UBA1845 > JADFIX01. The sequence continues at coordinate 5,449 of JADFIX010000020.1, read as the reverse complement.
GTCAGTTCCAAGACAGTGCCTGCGACCCAAACGGCGGGCCAGCTCGGGCAAGATCAAAAAGCGTTGCTCCTTCTTTCTACAATCGGCGACTACGATCCCGGTCAAAGCACGAGTTCGTTTTCGGGGTTAGTGTCGACGGTATGGTCGCGGGATCGAGTCCGCAATCTCGATCTTCGTTCGCAGTTGCAGAGCGACAGCGTCTATTTGTTGGGCTTTGCGGATGATCCTGGGCCGGTGCGCCTATTTCGCCGGGTCGGCAAGCGGCGTTTCCGTCCGCTCCCGCCGGATCTTGCCTACTCGAAGTCGATGTATCGGATTCGAATCCCTGCCCGCGTTTCGTCGTCGCGGCACGAAGGCGAGCCGGACGAACTGGATGAATTGCTCGAGAGCAGAGGACTCTAGGTAGACCTATGGGCGCAATTGTTGAAACGATCAACCTGACCAAGCGATACGGCAAGCTCGTGGCCCTCGATAATCTGCATTTGAAGATCGAGGAAGGTGAATGCTTCGGCTACATCGGCCCCAACGGCGCGGGCAAGACGACGACGATCAAGATTCTCGCGACCTTACTTCAGCCGACGTGGGGCGAGGCGCGGGTGTGCGATCACGTGATCGGTTACGAGTCGCGAAAGATTCGCCCGCTGATCGGCTACGTGCCGGATTTCTTCGGCGCGTACGAAGACATGGTCGTCCAAGAGTACCTGGAGTTTTTTGCCAGCGCCTACAATATCACCGGCAAGCAGCGTACGCGCGTCGTCGGCGACGTCCTGGAACTGACCGATCTCGTTTATAAACGCGATGCGTTGGTCGATTCGCTGTCGCGTGGTATGCAGCAGCGCCTGAGCCTCGCGCGGGTTCTGCTTCACGATCCGAAAGTCCTTTTGCTCGATGAGCCGGCCAGCGGACTCGATCCGCGGGCCCGCATCGAGATTCGGGAGTTGCTTAAAGAGCTTCATCGGATGGGCAAGACGATCATCATCAGCTCACACATCCTGCACGAATTGGCTGAACTCTGCTCGACCGTGGGTATTATTGAACAGGGGAAGTTGCTGTTTCACGGTCCTCTAAGCGAAATCCTCGAACAGGCCAAAACCGGGACCAGGGTTCAGATCCGGGTGACCGAACAGCAGGATCTCGCCGCGCTGCTGTTGGAACGTACCAAGGGCATCAAGGGCGTCGAGGTCAATGACGGACGGCTCATCGTCGAATTGGAGCGAGCCACGCACGATTTTACCGCGATCGCCAAGCTCTTGATCGAAAACAAGTTTCGCGTGCGAGAAATCAAAGAGGAAGAGGTCAACCTGGAAACGGCCTTCATGAAACTAACGAAGGGTTTGGTGCAGTGAAAGGAGCGAAGCGCGCTTCCAATTCCCACTCGAGCGCGCCGGTCACAGGTGTGGATCAGGATCGCTTGAACGGTGGCCGCGGCATGCCGAATGATGTCCGTCGCTTGCGGCGCCGGCTGCAGGGAGGGCAAACGGATGAATGACGTGATCCGCCGCCTTTGGCTTTGGCTCTGGCTCTTGCTGCCGGCCAATCCGATTCTCGTGCGGGTGGTCTCGAGCGCCTCGCGACGCGTGCGCCACCTTTGGCTGCGAACCATCTATTTATTCGCGCTCTTGGTCGTGGTGCTCTTCTCGCTCTTCGCCTTCATGGGCGGCGATCAGGGCGGATCGCTGACCGATCTCGCAAAAGGAGCGTCGCAAACCTTCAAGTTCGCATCGAGTACTCAGCTCGCGCTCATGTGCTTTCTGGCGCCGGTATTTACGGCCGCCGCCATTACGCAGGAGCGAGACGCCCAAACGTACAACATTCTTCTTGCCACGCCCCTGACAAGCGCCCAGATCGTATTTGGTTCGCTGATGAGCCGCTTGTTTTTCGTTCTTTTGCTCTTGCTGGCCGGGCTGCCGATTTTCATCATCATGACGGCGTACGGCGGCGTGACCACTTCACAGATCTTCGTGAGCTTTGCGATTTCCGGCGTCACCGCCATTCTGACCGGCTCGTTGGCGATATTCATTTCGATGGTTCGCGTAGGCACGCGCGGTACGATCTTTACGTTCTACCTGATGATCGGCGTGTACTTGCTCAGCTTGTATTTGCTCGGCGGGTGGAACCAAACTTGGGTCGAAGCATCCCCGGCCAACGTCGATGGACTGAAGATGAGCTGGTTGACCCCGCTACATCCCTTTTTGGCGCTCGACGTGGCGTTGAATCGGGTCTATCCGCCGCCGTACAAGCAGCTCACGGAGCACGCGGGCTGGGTTCGATATGCCCTGGCCTATCCGGCGGCGTTCTATGTGACCTGGACGCTCCTGGCGGCGTTTGTCTTGACCGTGGGAAGCATCTTTTTTGTGCGTCGTGGTGCCAAGACGGGCGAACGAACGTTCTTGACCGCAATCACGGATCGTTTTCGAAAAGAAAAGACCGGCGAGCGAACGCGGATTCCCCGCCATGTCTGGAGCAACCCCGTCGCGTGGCGCGAGGCGAAGACGCGGGCCTCGACGGGTGGGCTGCTTCGATGGACGCTGATTCTCGGTGGCATCGGCGCGACCAGCTATCTCTTTATTGCGCACGTGTCCGGTGACCTTCCGACAGACGAGGTGCGAAGTTGGCTCGCCGCGATGATCATCATACAATTCGCGATTGCGGTCATCATTGCCACGAACACGGCGGCCACCTCGATGACCAAAGAGAAAGAATCCAAAACAATGGATCTGCTGCTCACCACGCGGCTGACGAGCAGGTATATCCTTTGGGGCAAGCTCCGCGGGCTGGTCAGTTTTGTGGTGCCTCTGGTGTTGGGTCCGGTCGTGGTTCTGCTGGCGTTCGGTTTGTACGGATCGCCGAATCCGCCAAAGCCACCCGTCGTCTGGCTCGAGACGGCTCTGGAGATGGCGGCGCTCATCCTGGTTTATACGGCATTCGCGTGCGTCATCGGGCTTCGAGTGTCGCTGTTGACCCGCAAGAACGTCACCGCGGTGATGGCAAGTATCGGGCTGGTCATCTTGATCTTCGGAGTCGCAACGATGATCGGAACGAAAGTCGTGCAGGGTTCCGGTCGTGACTTCGGAGCGTTTCTCGCACCCTTCGCGCCGTTCACCTCGATCTGGTTTCTGATCGACCCCTTACAGTTGTTCGACAGCGCGACTGAATACCAGGCCGGGGCGCGCGGGGCGCGCGTTGCCGCCGCGATGGGATCGGTTATCGCGACCGCGGTGTATGCGTTTATCGTTTGGAGCATTTATATCAGCCTGGTTCGTAACTTCGATATGATTGTTCGAAAGCAAAGCGGCACGTAGCCCGTCATGCCGCCGCCCCGGTATTTCTCTCAGGATCGCCATGCTCAATCCCAAAATCGCCAACGCGCTGTCCCGAACGGCCGATCTACTGGAGATCGACGGCGCCGACGGCTTTCGTATCAATTCCTATCGCCGTGCCGGCCGAACGATCAAGGACACGACCGAAGACATCGCTGTGCTTGCGGCGGAGAACCGCCTGATGGATCTTCCGGGAATCGGCAAGGGGACGGCGGCCCGCATTCAGCAGCTTATCGAAACGGGCACGATGGACGTGCTCGACGAATTGGAAGCCAAGTTGCCGCAAGGTCTTCCGGCGCTGTTGGAGATTCCGGGCATGGGGCCCAAGAAAGTCGCGCTCGCTTTTCGCGAGTTGAATGTCGCCGGTCTCGATGATCTCAAACGGGTGATCGAGAGTGGAAAACTCGCCGCCCTGCCGGGGCTTGGGGCGATCAGCGTCAAGAAAATCGCCGAAGGGATCGCCTTTCTGGAAAGCAGCGGTGATCGGACGCCGCTGGGCGTGGCATGGCCCATCGCCGAGGAACTCGCCCAGCGCCTGCGCGAACTGGACGGCGTCGATCGCGTCGAAATCGCCGGCTCCATCCGCCGCGGTGCGGAGACGATCGGCGATGTCGACTTGCTCTGCGAAGCCGAAGACGGCAAAGCGGTGATCGGTGCGTTTGCCTCGTTTGATGTGGTGAAGCGTGTTCTGGCCGAAGGAAAAACCAAGGGATCGGTCACCGTTTCGTTGGAAAAAAACCGTGAACTACAGATCGACCTCAGAGTGGTTGATGGCGAGTCTTTCGGTGCGGCGCTACAGTATTTTACCGGGTCGAAGGAACATAACGTTCGACTTCGTGAAGCGGCGGTCCGCAAGAAATGGCGGCTTAACGAATACGGCCTCTTCGACGGAAAAAAGTCGATTGCCGGCAGAGACGAGGACGAAATCTACGCGAAGTTGGGTTTCCCCTCAGTGCCTTCTGAACTACGGGAGGATCGAGGTGAACTGAATTCGGAGGACGCGCCGCCGGAGCTGATCACACTGGACGACATTCGCGGCGATCTTCACGTCCACACCACCGCCAGCGACGGACGAAATTCGATTGCGGAAATGGCTCAAGCGGCGAAGGCCCGCGGCTACAAATTCCTCGCCATCTGCGACCACTCCAAAAGCGCCGTGATTGCCAATGGCCTCTCCATCGAACGCATGGAAAAACACATTCGTGCGATTCGCGAGGTCGGCAAGGAAATCCGCGGGTTCGAACTATTGGTCGGATGCGAGTGCGATATTCTGTCGAATGGATCGCTTGATTACCCGGATGACGTGTTGGCCCAATGCGATTGGGTTGTCGCCAGCATTCATTCCGCCATGGGCAAGGGCGGGGCGCCAAAACTGAGCCCGACCGAGCGCACGATCGCCGCCATGGAGAATCACTACGTCTGTGCCATCGGGCACCCGACGGGGCGGCTGATCAATCGCCGTGCACCGATGGAGATGGACATGGGGTCTGTCGTCGAAGCGGCCGCCCGAACCGGCACATTTCTGGAAATCAACGCCAGTTGGCAGCGCCTCGACTTGAAGGATCTTCACGTCCGCCAGGCCCTCGATGCCGGCGTCACGTTGACCATCAACACCGACGCCCACAGTATCGAGGGGTTGGCGGCCATGCGCTACGGCATCAAGACCGCCCGCCGCGGTGGGGCGCGGCGAGCGGATGTCGTGAACGGGCTGACCCCGGCCGCGTTGAGAAAGCGAATCGCCGCCAAGCGGCCCTGAGCGGCGACTTGATTGCGAATCGTTCCAACCGCCAAAGTCCGGGTATTTCATCTCAGTTGATCGTTGTGGTTTGAAGGGTAGCCCACGTAGGCGGTCGTCGCGAATGGCGATCAGTTGTGTACGGTGCGTTCCGGACGCGGATTTCGCATTACGTTGTGTAGGGTGCGTCCCGGACGTCCCGGACGCACCTATTCCCTCCACGGTCGAATTCGCGGCCATGGAGCGGAGGGGTCGAAGGAACGACTTCGCTTTTCTGAATGGCAACCGTCGTCAAGAAAATATGGTGCGTCCGGGACCACTGCTGTAAACATCTTTCCTCTTTCGCAAAGGCCTCACTTCTGGCATGTTCATGGTGGCAAGGATGCCGTGGATT